>NZ_JACHFN010000015.1 GCF_014201885.1 Deinococcus budaensis
CGCTGTGGACCCACCCCACTCCATGCCGAACTGGGTCGTGAAACACAGCCGCGCCAATGATACTCGGACCGCAGGGTCCCGGAAAAGTCGGTCAGCGCGGGGGTTTTTTCTTATCACGGTCAAGTTCGGAGGCCCGAACTTGTGTGTGGGTCGGCGCCGCACGCGGCGCTGTCCCCGTGCGGGAGTAGCTCAGCTGGTAGAGCACTACCTTGCCAAGGTAGATGTCGCGAGTTCGAATCTCGTCTCCCGCTCCATCCCCCCGCCCCCACCTCCCCGGTGGGGGCTTTTTTGCATGCCCCGCGACCGACACAGTTCAGGTCGAGGGCCACCTCAGCGACTTCAAGTCGGTGCGGGAGAGGTTACAGGGGAACCACAGGGCGCTTCTCCCGGAGCAGACTGAAGACCCAGCCGCCCAACAGGGTGATGAGGGCAGCGCCAAGCAGCGCGACACCAAGCGCGGCGGGCAAGCCGGCCGCCTCCGCCAGGAATCCGATGGCAGGCGGCCCCAGCAAAAATCCCGCGTAGCCGATGGTCGCGACCTGCGCGATGCCGCGCCCGGCCAGGGCGTGCCCGGCGATGCCGTACATCACGGGGACCACGTTGCTGAGGCCCAGGCCCGAGAGCGCAAAGCCCAGCGCGGCAGGCAGCGGCTCACGGGCCAGCAGGGCCAGGCCGAGGCCCAGCGCGGTCAGCAGGGCGCCGCCCCGCACCGTCTGTTCGTCTCCCAGGCGCGTGCGGACGCGGTCACCGAACCAGCGGCCCAGGGTCATGGCCGCCACAAAGGCCGCGTAGCCCAGCCCAGCCTCGCCGCCGCTCACTGCCAGCACGTCCCGGAAATACAGCGCCGCCCAGTCGTAATTGGCCCCCTCCGACAGCATGCCCAGGAAACACAGCCCACCCAGCAGCAAGACCGCCGGACGCAGGGGGCTGGAGGTGCGCGGGGTGGCAGGGCCAAGCTGGGTCTGCCGCTGGGAAGGGTCGGGCAGCAGCAGGCGCCCCGCGATCCACCCCACCAGCGCTGTCACGCCGGCGACCGTCAGCACGTGCGCCAGGACCGGAACCCGTCCGAGCAGCGCGGCGCCGAGCAAGGCTCCCGCCACGCCGCCCAGGCTGAAATAGGCGTGCAGGCGGCTCATGACAGGGCGCTGCAAGACCCGCTCGACCGTCACGCCCTGGGCATTCATGGCCACGTCCAGCGCGCCGTTGACCGCGCCGAGCAACAGCAGGGCGGCCAGCAAACCCGGCAAGCCGGGCGTCAGAAAAGGCAGCGCCAACGTCAACATGCACGTCACCACGGCGACGTGTGTGACCCGGTGGCTCCCGAAGCGGGCCGTCCAGCGGCCTGTCAGCGGCATGCTGAGCAGGCTCCCTCCGCCGATCGCCAGCAGGGCCAGGCCGATCTGCGCCTCGCTGAGGTCCAGGCGGTCACGCACGCTGGGAATCAGGACGCCCCAGGTCGCAAACAGCGCCCCGTTGGTCAGAAAGATGGCGCTGACAGCGCGGCGGGCTTGCTCGGCCCGGGGAGGCGGGGGTGCGGCGGAGGGCGGGAGAGCGTCGGTCATGCCGGAAACCTCTGGGGGAAGGCGAAATCACCTCTGAACCGGTTCAGAGGAAAAGCGGTTTACGCTAGCATCCCCCCATGTCACCCGCCAGACCGGTGGTCCGCCGCGTGACCTCGCGCGACGTGGCGGCGCGGCTGGGGGTGTCGGCAGCGACGGTCAGCAACGCCTACAACCGGCCGGATCAGCTCTCGCCGGAGCTGCGCGACCGGGTGCTGGCGGCGGCGCGCGAACTGGGCTACAGCGGCCCCGATCCGCTGGCGCGCAGCCTGCGCCGGGGCCGCAGCGGGGTGGTCGGGGTGGTCTACGGCAGCCCGCTGGAGTTCGCCTTCGCGGACCCTGCCGCCAGCCTTTTCCTGGGGGGCGTGGCGCGGGCGGTGCAGCAAGAAGGGCTGAACCTGCTGCTGCTGCCCCACCTGCCCGGAACGGGTGCCCTCAGCCCCGCCGGGGCCGCCAGTGTGGACGGCCTGATCCTCTACGCGACCCCCCCGGACAGCCCGGCCCTGGCAACGGCGCGGGCGCGGGGCCTGCCCACCGTCCTGGTGGATCAGGCGCCGCAGCAGGACCTGTGCCGGATCGGCATCAAGGACGGTGCGGGCGCGGAGGCGGCGGCCCGGCATCTGCTGGAGCTGGGGCACCGTGACCTGGGGGTGCTGGCGTTGCCGCTGGGCACGTCCGCCGCTCCGCACGCCCACATCCGCGCCCGTCTGGACGGCTATCGCCGGGCACTGCGCGGCAGCTCCGCCCGGCTCCAGGTGACCCGGAGCCTGGGCACCTCGCCCGGGGCGGGGAAACGCCTCGCCCGTGAGCTGCTCGCGGCCCACCCCGGGGTCACGGCCCTGCTGTGCATGAGCGACGTGCTCGCGCAGGGCGCCTTGCAGGTTCTGGCGGGGGCGGGGCGCGGGGTGCCCGGCCAGCTCAGCGTGGTGGGCTACGACGACATTCCCAGCAGCGCGGCGCTCGACCTCACGACCGTGCAGCAGCCCACCGCCGAGAAGGGGCTGGAGGCCGGGCGCGCCATCCTGGCCCTGTTGAGAGGAGAGCGGCCCCCCAGCGTGACGCTGCCCACGCAGCTGGTCGTGCGCGGCAGCAGCGGCCCGGCGCCCGCCGCCCGTGCCCCCCACGCGCCCCGGGTCTGACCCCCGCCCCGCCCTGTACCCTGTGCCTCATGAAACTGATGGTGGTCGGAGGCGCGGGATACATCGGGTCGCACACGGTGAGGCAGCTGCTCGCGGCGGGTCACGAGGCCGTGGTGCTGGACAACCTGTCGAGCGGGCACGCGCAGGCGCTGCCGGAAGGGGTGCCGCTGGTGCAGGCCGACCTGCTCGATCCGGCGGGCGTGAAAGCCGCCCTGGAAGCCCACCAGCCCGACGCGGTGATCCACTTCGCCGCGCTGATCGAGGTGGGCGAGAGCATGCGCGCCCCGGGCCGTTACTACCGCAACAACGTGGTCGGCAGCCTCAACCTGTTGCAGGCCATCGTGGAAACGCGCAAGGTGCCACTGGTGTTCTCCTCGACAGCCGCCGTGTACGGCACGACCGACGCTGTGCCGATCCCGGAGGACGCGCCGCTGCACCCCGAGAGCGTCTACGGCGAGACCAAGCTGATGACCGAGAACATGATTCACGCCTTTCACGTGGCGCACGGGCTGCCGTACATCGTCTTGCGGTATTTCAACGTGTGCGGCGCGGCGCCCGGCGGCGACATCGGTGAGGCGCACCCCAACAAGACGCACCTGATCGAACTGGCCTGCCTGACCGCCCTCGGGCAGCGCGAGAAGATGATGATTTTCGGAGACGACTACCCCACGCCCGACGGCACCTGCATCCGCGACTACGTGCATGTGCAGGACCTGGCCGACGCGCACGTGCTGGCGGTCGAGGCGCTGCAACGGGGCCAGGCGAACGCCGCCACCTACAACGTGGGCCTGGGCCACGGCTTTTCCGTCCGCGAGGTGCTCGACGCGGTGGACGCGGTGACCGGCAAGCCGCTGACGCGCGAGGTCGCGCCCCGCCGCGCGGGCGATCCGCCCCGGCTGGTGGCGGGCGCGCGGCGGATCGTGGACGAGCTGGGCTTCCAGCCGCAGTTCACCGACCTTCAGGAGATCGTGCGGACCGCCTGGGAGTGGCACCGCAAGCACCCGCACGGCTTCGGGCAGTAAGGGGCCGTCGCCGAGGGCCGCTCCGCGTCCTTTACCCTGGGTCCCATGCTTCCCCTCAAGCTGGCTTCGGCAGACCTGAGCGCCCACATCGAGCGCGGCATCGAGGACCTGCGTGACCTCGTCGCCCTGGAAAGCGTCTCGGCGCAGGGCAGGATGCTGCCCGAGACGGCGGCCTTCGTGACCCGGCTGCTGGAGGCCGAGGGCTTTGAGGTGCGCGCGTACCCCGGCGAGGTCGCCCCGGTGCTGGTGGCCGAGGCGGGCGCGGGCGCGGCGACCCTGCTCATCTACAACCACTATGACGTGCAGCCCGAGGACCCGCTGGAGCTGTGGGAGACCCCGCCCTTCACGCTGACCGAGCGGGACGGGCGGCTCTACGGGCGCGGCGCTTCGGACGACAAGGGGGAGTTCGCTTCGCGGCTGGCGGCCATCCGCGCGGTGAAGGAACGCCACGGCGGCACCTTGCCCCTGCGCGTGCGCTGGCTGATCGAGGGCGAAGAGGAGGTCGGCAGCCCCTCGCTGGAGCGCTTCGTCACGGAACACGCCGACGAGTTGCGCGCCGACGGCTGCTGGTGGGAGTTCGGCGGCATCGACCCGGACGGACGCCCGGTCCTGTCCCTCGGCCTCAAAGGGGTGATGTGCGTCGAATTGCGCTGCCGGGTGGCGGCCTCCGACCTGCACAGCAGCCTGGGCGCCGTCGTGGACAATCCGCTGTACCGCCTCGCCCGCGCGGTGGCCTCGCTGCGCGACGGCGCCGGGCGCGTGACCATTCCCGGCTTTTCCGACGACGTGCGGGAAGCGTCCCCGGCAGACCGGGCAGCCCTCACGCAGATTCCCGGGGACGGGCAGGCCGTGCGCGAGACCTACGGCGTGACCCGTCCGCTGGCGACCGGGCCGGCGTACCACGAGCGGCTCAACCTGCATCCGGTGGTCAACGTGAACGGCTGGGGCGGCGGCTACCAGGGTGAGGGAAGCAAGACGGTCCTGCCCGCCCACGGCTTCGTCAAGCTCGACTTCCGGCTGGTGCCCGACCAGGACCCGGCGCGGGTGCTGGAGCTGCTGCGGGCGCACCTGGACGCGCAGGGCCTGGACGACGTGGAGATCGTCGAGTTGGAGGCGCACCAGAAGCCCGCACGGGCAGACGCCGGGCATGGGTTCGTGCAGGCGTGCATCGCCGCCGCGCGCGAGGCCTACGGGCAGGAGCCGGTCGTGCAGCCGTCGAGCGGGGGCAGCGGGCCGATGCACCCCTTTGGAGCGGCGGTCGGGGTGCCGTGTGTGGCGGCGGGGATCGGGAATGTCGGGGGGCGGGTCCACGCGCCGAACGAGAACATCGTGCGGGAGCACTTCGGGCAGGGGGTGGCGTTCGGGGTGGCGTTGCTGGAGCGGCTTTCGCGGGGGAGTTGAATTACAGCTTCCCCACCCCCCAGCCCCCTCCCCAGGGGGTAGGGGGAGTTTTTCGCTGCGCTCGGCAAGGACACACGGGCGGCGCTGGGATGGCGTCGTCGTCGAATGGAATGTTGGATCTTGGTGCGGCCTCGCCTGCGGCCACCGTCTCGCTGCGCGATTGAGGCGTGGGGAAGGCAGTGCGGACGCTGTCGGCGCGTTCCTGTGCGGCGTCCACGGTGCCCGTTTTCGGGAAAGCCCAAGCTTGAGCACCGTTACTCCTTCCCCTTGAGGCGGGAGCAGGCCAGCCCCCCAACTCAGCGGAAGCATTCAGGCCCAGACTGTTTCTGCTGGCTGCTGCCCCCTCCCCCTACACGTCCTCGCTGCCCGTGTCCATCCGGACCACCCGGGGGGTGAAGCGGGCCACCACGTCCACGAGGTCGCTCTGGCGGGCCAGCACGTCCTCGATGCGTTTGTAGGCCTGGGGCGCCTCGTCGATGCCGCCGCCGATCAGGGTGACGCCGCGCTCACGCAAGTAGGCCTGCACGTCCTTCTTGACCAGGGTGTTGGCGGCGGCCTTGCGCCCGAGCTGGCGGCCCGCGCCGTGGCTGGCGCTGGCGAGGGCGTCGGGGTTGCCCCGGCCGCGCACCACGAAGCCGGGGTCGGCCATGCTGCCGGGAATCAGTCCCAGTTGGCCGCGCTCGGCGGGGGTGGCGCCCTTGCGGTGGACGATCAGCTCGTGGCCCTCCACCTGCTGGCGCCAGGCGAGGTTGTGGCTGTTGCCCACCGAGGCGAGCGGGTCCACGCCCAGCGCGCGGGCGAGCCGGGCGTGGATCAGGTCGTGGTTGGCGAGCGCGTAGCGTCCGGCGAGGTTCATCGCCTGCCAGTAGCCCTCGCCCTCCTCGGTGCCCAGCGGAAGCCAGGCGAGCTTGCGGGCGGCGGGGTCGAGACTCGGATGCAGGGCCTGCGCGACTTTGGTGTAGTGGTTGGCCACCTGCGCCCCGAAGCCGCGCGAGCCGCTGTGCGACAGGATCGCCAGGTAGTCGCCCGCCTCCAGGCCCAGGTCAGGAGCCTCCAGCGTCAGGGTGCCGAACTCCACGAAATGGTTGCCGCTGCCCGAGGTGCCGATCTGCTCGGCGGCCTTGTCGTGCAGGTGCCGCAGGAGAGGCTGCTCGCGCCAGGCCCCCTCGTGCAGCACCGCGTGGTCGCCCCGGACCTTTTTCTCAAAGCTCACGCCCGCGCCGAAGCGGGTGTGCTTCAGCAGCAGCCCCCGCGCCTCGTCGGTGCCCAGCGCGCCGGGGGGCAGCGGCAGCACGCTCAGGCGCATCGAGCAGCCGATGTCCACGCCCACCCCGTAGGGAATCACGGCGTCCTCGGCGGCCAGCACCCCGCCGATGGGCAGGCCGTAGCCCACGTGCGCGTCGGGCATCAGCGCTCCCGCGCGGCTGATGGGCAGCTGCATCGCCACGTCCATCTGGCTGCGGGCGCCCGGCTCGATCAGGTCCTCGCCCCACACCCGGTAGGGGAGCGGCTCGGGGCGCAGGTCCGCCCCCCGGCGCGCGTCCAGCCTGGCCCGCTGCGAGGTCAGTTCGGTCGCGAGGTCCGAGTAGACCCCGCCCGAGAGGTAGGCGCCCGGGTTGTCTTGCACCGAGCGCAACTCGGCCAGAATCTCGGCCCGGCTCAGGCCCGCGCGCTCGCGCAGGCCAGCGGCCGAGAGGGCGAGCGCCACCGCCCGTTTCTCGAAGCCCAGCTTCGTGATCTGTTTTCCGTTCATGGGTGTCGTCCCCGTGGGCCACGCCGCCCGCTCGTCTCTTCAGCGGCGTCCCGTCGTCGTGAGGACCGGGGGCCGCGTGGCCCCGTCTCGGTCGCCTGGGTCGTCGGTTTCGGTGCTGCTGTGTCCATCCTGACGCTTGCTCCGCATGGCTCGCCCCCTTTCTTTCTTCACGCTGCCCGCCACTGTGCCTGTCTGGGTCGGCCCCCCGCATCGGCCGGGTGGCGCAGGCCTCCGGCAGGCCGTCTGGCGGAGCCGCCCGGCACGAAGGAGGGGTGCTTACAGACCGCGTTGTGGTCGTCCGGGCAAGCGCTTCCCCCGTCTTCAGATCGAGCCGCACCCGGTACGGCGAAGGGCGGGGCTGCCCTGCACGCGCGCCTGACAGGTCTCGCACCGCAAGCGGGGCCAGACCTTTTCGCACAGCCTCTGCGCCCGCTCGCGCACCTTGACGGGAGCGGGGCGCAGCTCCTCTTGCGGGGTGAAGTTCACTGCCGCGCCTCGAGCGCCGCCCGCGCCTCCGCGACCTCGTTCCAGGGCAGCGTCTCGGCGCCGCGCTCCAGGGTGTCTTCTGGACCTTTGCCCGCCAGCAGCACCGTGTCGCCCGGCTGCGCTTCCCGGATCACCTGCCGGATCGCCTCGCGGCGGTCCCCGATGCGGACGAAGTTGGTGCGGCCCGCCTCCCGCGCTCCCCGCTCCATCTCGGCCAGAATCTCGTCCAGCGGCGTGTCGCGGTGGTCTTCCTCGGTAAAGACGGCGTGGTCGCCCAGACGGGTCGCCACCTCGCCCAGTGGCGCCCGCTTGCCGGGGTCGCGCGGCCCGCCCGCCGAGCCGAGCAGCACCCACAGCCTGCCGCGGGTGGTGGCGCGCAGGGTGGTCAGGGCCTTGTCCAGGCTGGACGGCGTGTGCGCGAAATCCACGATCACGCGCGGGGCGCCCTCACCGCCCGGCACGAGTTCCATCCGGCCCGGGACGCCCCGGAAGGAGGCCAGGCCCTCCACCAGCTCGGGCACGCCCGCGCCCAGCCGCGCCGCCGCCGCCAGCCCGGCCAGCGCGTTCGCCACGTTGAAACGCCCGATCATGGGCAACTGCGCCGCGAACTCGCCCAGCGGCGAGCGGACCCGGAAGTGCAGGCCGGTCGCCCGCTCCTTGATGTCGGTCGCCTGCCAGTCGGCGGCCCGGCCCTCGGCGGAGTAGGTGGTCTCGGCGGGGGCAATGCCGGTCAGCTGCTCCGTCCAGGGATCGTCGGCGTTCAGCACGGCGAATGGGGCACGCTCGACCAGCTTGCGTTTGTCCGCGAAGTAGTTCTCGAGCGTGCCGTGAAAGTCCAGGTGCTCGCGGCTGAGGTGCGTCCACACCGCCACGTCCCAGGCCACCCCGCGCACCCGGTCGAGCGCCAGGGCGTGGCTGCTGGCTTCCAGCACCGCCGCCCGCGCGCCCGCGTCCAGCATCTCGCGCAGGGTGGCCTGGACCTGGGGTGCTTCCGGCGTCGTGAAGTGGGCCGGGAAGTGGCGCAGCACGCCGTCGGGCAATTCGTAGCCCACGGTGCTGAGCAGGCCGGTCCGCAGGCCCGAGGCCCGCAGCAGGTGGCGCAGCAGCCAGCTCGTCGTGGTCTTGCCGTCGGTGCCGGTCACGCCGACCACCTGCAAGGCCCGGCTGGGGTGCCCCTCCAGCGCCGCCGCCGCGTCGGCCAGCGCCGCCCGGGCGTCCGGCACCGTCAGGTAGGGCAGGGGAGAGGTCAGCCCTTCCGGCAGGCCCTCGCCCAGCACTGCGGCCGCGCCGCGCGCCGCCACGTCCCCGGCGAAGCTGTGCCCGTCGAACCTCGCCCCGCGAATCGCCACGAACGCGAAGCCCGGCTGCACCCAGGCCGCGTGGTGGGTCACCCCGCGCACCTCCACGTCGGGGAGATCAGCGGGAGACACGTTCAGGGCGGCGGCAAGCTCGGGCAGACGCATGGGACGAGACTAGCAGCCCGCTTCCCGCCGCCCCCGCTCCGCTCCTATGCTGACGGTATGCCCACCGCTCGCCCGCCCCTGAACGTGTCTCCCCCGGAGGACCCTGACCGCTGTGAGGTCGCCTGCGTTCATCCCCAGGCGGTCGCCCGCGCCCGCGCCGCTCAGCCTGACGAGGGCACGCTGGCCCGCGCCGCCGCGCTGCTCAAGGCGGTGTCGGACCCCACCCGGCTGCGATTGCTGACCGCCTTGGGGACTGGAGAGCTATGCGTGTGCGACCTCGCCGCCGTGGCAGGCACCAGCGAGAGCGCCGTGAGCCACCAGTTGCGCCTGCTGCGCGGTCAGCAACTCGTCGCGCCGCGCAAGGAAGGTCGGGTCGTCTATTACCGCCTGGCCGACGATCACGTGGCAGGAGTGCTGGGAAACGTACTGGAGCATGTGGGACATACCGCGCCCTAGCTCATCGGCACAGTTGCGGCAGTCTTCTATTGTCGAGCTAGGCTTGACTTCATGAAGAGGCGCAGGAAGCTCAGCCTTCATTTTCTTGGGTGTTCTGCCAGATGGGAACGGTCAGTCGCCGGTCAGAATGCTTTTCAGAGGTGAACTCAATATGGCGATGCAAATGCAAGACCTTCAGGATCTCTACGTTCACAAGCTCCAGAGCATCTACAGCGCCGAGCAGCAGGGCCTGCAAGCCATGCAGCAGAGCCTGGAGATGATCCAGACGCCCGAGCTGAAGCAGGGGATGCAGATGCACATCGAGCAGACCCAGCAGCAGATTCAGCGCCTGGAAGGGCTGTTCCAGAAGTTGGGACAGCAGCCCGGCGGTGAGACCAACGTGGCGATGCAGGGGCTGGTACAAGAGGCCCAGAAGCTGATGGGGCAGGGCGGCAGCCCCGAAGCGCTGGAGGCGGGCCTGATCGCCTGCCAGCAGGCCATGGAGCACTACGAGATGGCTGGATACGGCACCGCGCGCACCTACGCGCAGCTTCTGGGGGACCAGGACGCCGTGCAGGTGCTGGAACAGACCCTTCAGGAAGAGAAGACGGCCGACGAGCAGCTCACCCAGATCGCCGGGCAGATCAACGTCGAGGCGATGAACGCCTGAATGGGAGCATCACGGGGGGGCGGAGCCTGCGAGGTTCCGCCTTTTTCTACGGCTTCCCCGGCGAAGGGCAGGACGAATGCCAGCGCACGTCGGCCACCGTGATGGACAGAACCGCGAGGGGCTTTCCACCAACCTTCCAATCCTCGGGCGGCTGGTAGGTCACTCCTTCCGCATCCCAGGTGACGGTGCCCCGCCACTCCGGCCCCGGCCAATAGGCTTTGCGAATGCGCCAGCTGGGGTGCTGGGTGCAGCGCAATTCCAGGAACTGTTCGGCTACCCCGGCATTGATGCCGTCGCCGCCCCAGCGGTCAATCCCGACCAGTTCCAGCCCCGGCAGAACGCCCGGCGGAGGTCGCCAGCGGGCCTCCACGCGGTCGTCGGCGCAACCCGTCAGCACGATGCAGAAGCACAGGCAAAGACGCTTCACGCCCCGAGCCTGCGGCACTTCGCAGCGATTGTCATCTCTCCAAAGTCAGCGCAGCAGCGGCAAGCCGAAGCCGTAGGCCTGCACCCGGGCGCACACCCATTGAAAAGCGGCGGGGTCCGCCACGAAATCGAGCTGGTCACCCGGCACCCGCACGACCGGGCAGGCGTCGAAGGCCTGAATCCAGGCGTCGTAGAGCCGGTTCAGGCCCCCCAGGTACTCGCCAGGAATGTCCTTTTCGTAGGCCCGCCCGCGCTGGGCGATGCGCCCCCGCAGGGTGGGCAGGCTGGCGTCGATATGGATCAGCAGGTCGGGCACCCGCAGCGCCGGGAGGATGCCCTCGTAGAGGCCCCGGTAGGTGGCCCAGTCGCGCGCCTCCATCTGCCCGCTTTCAAAGAGGTTGCGCGCGAAGATGTTGGCGTCCTCGAACACCGTGCGGTCCTGAATCACGTACCGCGCGCCCGTGACCAGATTCAGGTGCTGTTCCAGGCGGCGGCTCAGGAAATACACCTGCGAGTGAAAGGAATACCGCCGCATGTCGCGGTAGAAATCCTCCAGGTAGGGATTTTCCGCGTACGGCTCGTACACCGGGCGCAGGCCGTAGCGGTCGGCCAGCATCCGCGTCAGCGTGCTTTTGCCGCTGCCGATGTTGCCGGAGACGGCGAGGTACATGTCAGCTCGCCCCGCTCGCGGGAATGGTACGCGGCGGTCGGCACGCGGTGAACCAGGTCCGCGCCCCGCCTCGCGCCTCCCGCCTGCTGACGCCCATCAGTCCGCCGCCCCCTCGTTGGCGGCAGCGCCGTCCGCGTGCAGCGCCGCGTGGACACGCGCCAGGATGGCCTGCTCGTCACGGGGACACTGCACGAAGTCGTAGCCGCTGGCGTCTACCGTGAGCAGGCGGCCTGGGTAGGTGCGGAAATATTCGTCGTAGCGGGAGGTCAGGTCACGGAGGTAGGCGGCCTCCATATCGCGCTCGAAGGGCCGACCGCGCTTCTCGATGCGCGAGAGCAGCAGCTCCGGCTCGGCGCGCAGGTACACGACCAGGTCGGGGGTGGGCAGCCGGGGCGAGAGGTGCGCGTACAGGTCCTCGTACAGCGCGAACTCGGCGTCTTTGAGGTTCATCGCCGCGAAGATGAAGTCCTTGTCGAAGAGGTAGTCGCTGACCACGTTGCCGCTCCACAGTCCCGGTTGAGCGAGCGCCGAGAGCTGCTTGAAGCGCGACAGCAAAAAGAAGACCTGCACCTGAAAGGCGTACACCTCCGGCGACTCGTAAAAGCGCGCCAGGAAGGGGTTTTCTTCTACGACCTCCAGGTTGAGATCCGCGCCGTAGCGCTCCGCGAGCCGCCCCGCCAGGCTCGTTTTTCCCACCCCGATGGGGCCTTCGACGACGACGTACATAGCAGGGCAGATCATAGAGCTTTTCCGGCCACCAGCGGTCAGCGGTCAGCAAAAAGGCGCTCCAGCACAGGCGGAAGCGCCTTCGTCGCCGGGACGCTGGCGACTACTGCAACGTCCGCTTTTGCAGCGTGACCCGCACGTCCACCGAGCGCTTGTTGCGCCACAGCCGCAGGGTCACGGTCTGGCCGGGGCGCTTGGCGGCGACGCGGCGAATCACATCGTAGCTGCCGCGCACGCGCGCGCCGTCCACGGCCACGATCACGTCGCCCAGCGGCGCGAGCAGCTGGCCCCGGCTGTTGCGCAGGCTGCCGCGCAGTCCGGCCCGCGCGCCGGCGGTTCCGGCAGGCACCTCGTCCACCAGCGCGCCCTCGGAACTGCTGAGGCCCGCGAGCTGGCGCAGGGCCGGGTCGAGGGTGTCCAGGTCGACCAGCGTCACGCCCAGGGTGCCGCGCTGGGGGACGCCGATCTTTTCGAGGTCGTCGAGGCTCTGGCGCACCAGGTCACCGGGAATGGCGATGCCGATCACGCCGGGCACGAAGCTGTTGGGGGCCGCGTTGGCGTCGGCCACCCCGACCACCGCCCCGCGCGAGTCGAGCACCGGGCCGCCGCTGTTGCCCGGCTGGATGTTGTTGGTCATCACCAGGTACTGCCCGATCTCCTGCCCCAGCTGGTCGTCGCGCGGCACGTCCTGGGCGCTCGCCATCACGCTGAAGACGCCCGTCCCCACGAAGTTCTGAATCCGCAGCGGCGAGCCGATGGTGATGAGCTTTTGCCCCGGAATCAGGCTGGCGCTGCGCCCGAAACTCAGCGTGCGGGGCGCGGTGACGCCGGTCACCCGCAAGATCGCCAGGTCGATGTCGGGGTCGATGCCCTCCACCCGCGCCGTCACCCGGCGCCCGTTGTGCAGCGTCACGCTGACCGACTCCTGGTACTGGATGACGTGGTAGTTGGTCACGATCAGGTTGGACTTGTAGAAAAACCCGCTGCCCGTGTCCACCGGATCGTCCCCGGCCTGCAACTCTTCCTTGCGGATGCGGGCGTCCACCCGCACGACCGCCGGAATGGCCCGCTGGGCCACCTCGACCGTGTTGATCTCGTCGGAGGTCACCAGCGCCCGCTGGGCCTGAACGCCCTGGAGCTGGCCGGTCCAGTACGCGCCGACCCCGGTCCCCGCCAGCAGCAGGGCCAGGCCAGCGGCGCGCAGGCCCCGGGTCACTCGCCGCCGCCGCCTGAGCCGCCGCCCTCGCCCGCGCCCCTGGGCCGCGAGTCGGTCACGTAAAAGCCGCTGCCCCGGAAGGCGATGCCCGGCTGCGACAGCACCCGCTTGATGGGGGCGCCGGTCTCCGGATGAACGGTCAGCGCGTCGTCGCGCATGCTCTGCTTGAATTCGTAGGTCTCGCCGGTCTCGATATTCTTGTACACGTAGGTCGGCATTGCCAGAAGTCTCCGAGCGTCAATCTAGCAGGGCCGCCCCTGAGAAGCGTCCCGGGAGGCGGAACGTGAAGGGTGGCGCTGGACAGGCCGATTGGGCTGCCTTTTCAGCCGCCTTTCTGACCAGCAGAGGCACACTGGGTCACCCTGAGGTCAGGCCTCCCGGCCCCGCGCCCCGGAGGCGACGCCCGTGGCCGACGCGGGTCAAGCGGGGCGCGCCGACAGGCGGGATTGAAAAAAGCCTCCGCCCGTGGAAGGGGCGGAGGCTCGCACAAGAAGTCCGGACCCGTTTACACGCCCACCAGCGCGTGTTCCCAGCCGAACACCGCGCGGTCGTCCACGGCCAGGGTCTCGTTGCCGGCCTTGAGGGTCGCGGCGAGCATCTTGGTCTCGGGAAAGAGCTTGGCGAAGTAGAAGCGGGCCGTCTGCACCTTGCTGAGGTAGAAGCCGTCCCGGTCCTGCCCGGCGCTGATCTGCTCGTGGGCGACTTTCGCCATGCGCGCCCACAGGTAGCCGTACACGACGTGCCCGAAGTAGCGCAGGTAGTCCACGGCGGCGGCGTTGACCTCGTCGGCGCCCTCGGGCCCCGCCATCGCCTTCTGGCCGATCACCATGGTCAGGCTGCCAAGCTGCCCGGCGGCCTTGCCGAGCTGGTCGAGGTACGGGGCGAGGTCCTCGTCGCCCTCGTTGTCCTCGACGAACTGTTGCAGGGTTCCGGCGAGCTTCTGGAGCTTCTTGCCGCCGTCCATCAGCACCTTGCGGCCCAGCAGGTCGAGCGCCTGGATGCCGTTGGTGCCTTCGTAGATCTGGGCGATGCGGGCGTCGCGCACGAACTGCTCCATGCCCCACTCGCGGATGTACCCGTGGCCGCCGAAGACCTGCTGGCTTTGCACGGCGATGTTGAAGCCGTTGTCGGTCATGAAGGCCTTGGCGATGGGGGTCAGCAGCGCCACCAGGTCGGCGGCCTCCTTGCGCTGGGCCTCGTCAGGGTGGTGGTGCTCGATGTCGATGCTCAGGGCCAGCCACATCGCCATCGCGCGGCCCGCCTCCGTGTACGCCTTGCCGGTGAGCAGCATCCGGCGCACGTCGGGGTGGACCAGGATCGGGTCGGCGCTCTCCTGCGGGGCCACGCGCGGCTCGTGGCGCATCTGGAGGCGGTCTTTGGCATAGGCCAGCGCGTTCTGGTACGCGACTTCCCCGATGCCGAGGCCCTGCAACCCGGTGCCCAGCCGGGCGGCGTTCATCATGATGAACATGTGGTTCATGCCCTTGTTGATCTCACCGACGAGGAAGCCTCTGGCGCCGTCGAAGTTCAGCAGGGCCGTGGCGTTGCCGTGAATGCCCATCTTGTGCTCGATGGACCCGCAGACCACGCCGTTACGCTCGCCGAGGGAGCCGTCGGGGGTGGGCAGGAACTTGGGCACCAGAAAGAGGGAAATGCCCTTGGTGCCCTGCGGGCTGCCCTCCAGCCGCGCCAGCACGAGGTGGACGATGTTCTCTGCGAGGTCGTGCTCGCCCGCGCTGATAAAGATCTTGGTGCCGCTGATCGCGTAGGAACCGTCGCCGTTGTCCACGGCCTTGGTGCGGATGATGCCCAGGTCGGTGCCCGCGTGCGGCTCGGTGAGGCACATCGTGCCCGTCCACTCGCCCGAGACGAGCTTGGGCAGGTAGAGGTCCTTCAGGTCCTGGCTGCCGACCGCGTGCAGGGCCGAGTACGCCCCATGCGACAGGCCGGGGTACATGCTCCAGGCCACGTTGGCCGAGTTCATCATCTCGACGAGGACGTTGCTGACGAGGTGCGGCATCCCCTGGCCGCCGTAGGCGGGGTCGGCGTCGAGCGCGGTCCAGCCGGCCTCGCGGTACTTCCGGTAGGCGGCCTTGAAGCCGGTGGGGGTGGTCACCGAGCCGTCTTCAAAGCGGGTGCAGCCCTCCTCGTCGCCCACGCGGTTCAGGGGCGCGAGTTCGGTCTCCACGAAGCGCGCGGCCTCGTCCAGAACCTGGTTCATCAGCTCGCCGTCGGCGGTCTCGTTCTGGGTATAGAAGGGAATGGCGCCGAGCACCTGGGGCGCTTGCAGCAGCTCGTGCATCAGGAACTTGATGTCGCGCAGGGGGGCCTTGTACGTGGGCATGCTCTCTCCTCCTCGCAGGGGCCGCTCCCCGCAAGGAAAGGCGCCCGGCATTGTCGATTGTACCGAGTCTAAATCTCGCGGGGCCAAAAGTCACGTGGGCTGCCTCACGCTCTGGGGCGGCCGGGGCAGGCGGCCCCACCGGGCGGCGACGGCGGCAAAGCGGGGAGCAGGCCGCACCTTTTCAGGTATTCTGACCTCAACATGAATTACCCAAGCCTGGTCTGGCACCTCAAGCGAACGGAACTGTTTGCTGATCTGGAGCTGACCGAACTCGAGCGCGTGGCCGCCACCACGCCTTACCGTTCCTACGGGCCGGGCGAGGTGATCTACCGCATGGACGACCCCGCCGACGCCCTGTATTTCGTGCGCAGCGGCCTGGTCAAGATCAGCAAGCTGTTTCCCAACGGCAAGGAAGCGATCCTGGGCGTGATCGGCCAGCACGACACCTTTGGCGAACTGCTGCTGCAACCCGAAGAGCGCCGCCCCACCCAGGCCGAGGCGCTGGAGCGCACCACCTTGATCGTGTTGCCGCGCGGTGAACTGCAAAAGCTGCTGGACACCAAGCCCGCGCTCGCCATGAAGCTGATCCGGCTGATGGCCGCCCGGCTGTTCGAGGCCCAGTCGTGGTCGGCGGCGGTGAGCGCCTACAGCGCCCCCGAGCGGGTCGCCAGCCTGCTCTACCGCCTGGCGCGCGAGTTCGGGCGCCCGCACCCGCAGGGCACCGAGCTGGTGCTCAAGCTCAACCAGGAAGACATCGCCCGCATGGTGGGCGCGACCCGCGAGACGGTGAGCCACTCGCTGGGCAAGCTCAAGCAAGAAGGCGCCATCGTGCGCGCCCGCACGCCCATCATCGTGCGGCTCGACGCCCTCAAGGACTATCTGGAAGGCTGACCGCGCCGGGGAGACTCTGGCCTCCTCTCCCTTCCGGGTCAGCCGTGATGGAAAAACCTTGTGAACGCCGACCGGACTTCTTCTTAGAGGGGGTCGCTGGGAGGCGGGCGGCTCCCTTTCGGGGCGGCGCTTCTCGCGGCCGCGCGCCGCCGTCCGGACTCGGCCCACAGCACCCGCGCGGCCAGGGTCCGCTGCGGGGACCAGGCTTGCACGACCACCGGGTGGTCACGTCCCGGATACAGCCGCGCCAGCTCCTGCCTCAATATCAGGTCGCCGAAGCTGAACACGTCGGGCCGGGCGAGGCCGAACATCAGGAACATCTCGGCCGTCCAGCGCCCGATGCCCGGGAGCGGCGTCAGCGCCGTGATCACCACCTCGTCGGGCAGCGCCGCGAGGTGGGCGAAGTCCACCCGGCCCTCCCTGGCCGCGCCCGCCAGCGCCTGCACGGTGCGCACCTTGGCCCAGGAGAGGCCCAGCGCCCGCAGGTCTGCGGGGTCGGCGCTCAGCAGGCGCTCCGGCGTGACCTCGCCCAGCGCCGATTCGACCCGCGCGTGGATGGCCGCCGCCGCCCGCACCGAGAGCTGCTGGCCCACCACGCTGCGCACCAGCGTGCCGAAAGGGTCCGGGGTGGGGGTCAGCAGCGGCAGCGGCGGCGCGCCCGCCAGCACCCCCGCCAGCACGGGATCGCGGGCCAGCCAGGCCAGGGCTGGGGCGTGCGGGTCGGGCGCCGGGGGGGGCGGGAGCGCAGGGTCAGCCACGGGGCGCATTGAAGCGCAGGCCAGGCGCCCCGCGCATGAAGGTGCGTGAGGGGGACATGAAGAAAGTGCCGGTGAGACACCCTCGCACCTGACCGGGCGCGCGCCTAGCGTGCAGGGCATGAAGACCCGCACTCCTCTTCCGGCGCCGCTGCTCGCGGCCCTGCTTGCCGCCTCTGCCCTGGCGCCCGCCGCGCTGGCGCAGGGCATCCGCATCACCCGCCCGGCGGCCACCGCGCCCGCTGCGGCCACCCCTGCGCCCAGTTCCACCGCCGATCTGGGCGACGTGCCGGCCGGGTGGCGGGTGCTGAGCGGCCGGGTGCGCGCCCCCCGTGACGTGCGGCTGCCTGCGGGGAGCACGGTCAGCGTCGCCATCGAGGACGTGACCCGGCTGGACGCCCCCAGCCGCACCGTGCTGAACGTGAGCTTCCCCGCGACCCGCCTCTCGGCGCCTTACCAGATGCAGTTCAATCCGGTGCGCCTCAGCCCCCGCCGCGTCTACACCGTGACCGCGCGGGTCAAGGACGCCAGTGGCCGCCTGATCTACCTCACGACCACCCAGCAGGCGCTGCCCACGGGCCGCAACGCGGTGATGGACGTGCGGGTCACGCCGGTTCGGTAAACCGGTTTGAGAGTTGTCCTGAGTCGCCCCCTCCCCACGGGAGCGGGCGGCTGAACTGTTTACAGGTTCCAGCCCCCCGCCACCTCCAGCTCCTGCCCGGTCACGTAGTCGCTGGCGCGCACGAAGTACAGCGCGGCGCCGACCAGCTCGTCCACCGTGCCGACCCGTCCGGCGGGAATCTCGCGCAGCGGCTGGCTCACGCTGGTCTCGATCACGCCGGGAGAGACGACGTTCACGCTGACGCCGCTGCCCGCCAAGACCTTGCCCAGGGCGTGCGAGAGGTGCAGCACGCCCGCCTTGGCGATGGCGTAGGGCACGATGCCGGGCCGGGCGACCAGGTGCCGGGCGCCCGCGTAGCCCAGGTTCACGATGCGGCCGAAGCCCGCTTCCCGCATCAGCGGGGCGGCGGCCTGGCAGGTGGCGAAGGTGGCGGTGAGGTTGCTCGCCAGCATGTCGGCCCACTCGGCGTCGCTGGTTTCCAGCAGCGGCTTGTGGACGTAGTTGCCCACGTTGTTCACCAGCACGGCGAGGGGCGACCCCGCAAAGGCCGCGTGGGCCTGCGCCACCAGCGCCCGGGCCTGCGCGGGGTCCGCCAGGTCGGCCCGCAGGACCGTGGCGGGGACGCCCTGCGCGGCGCACCGCCGGGCCGTCTCGCGCGCCTCTGCCTCGCTGCCTCGGTAGTGAACGGCGACCGCGTAGCCCTCGCCCGCCAGCGCGACCGCCAGCGCCCGCCCGATGCCGCGCGCCGCGCCGGTGACCAGGGCGGTGCCCCGGCTCACGCCTCGCCCCGCGCCCGGGCCAGCTCGACCAGCGTGCGGGTGTAGGTGTTCAGCGGCAGGGTCAGCGCCTCTTCCAGCGTGGCCCACGACCAGTCCACGATCTCCTCGTTGGGGGTCACGGTCAGCGAATCCGCCCGCGCGAAAAAGTCCACCAGCAGCATGTGGGCAGGCTTGTGGAACTCCTCGCTGAGCACCGCCTCCTGCGTCTGGGCGTACCGGGCGCCGAAGATCTCCAGCCCGGTTTCCTCGCGCAGCTCGCGGGTGACGGCCTCCGCGAGCGTTTCGCCCCAGTCCACCTTGCCGCCCGGCACGCCCCAGGCGCCGCGCCATTTGGTCGTCTGAACGATCAAGACCCGGTCCCCCGGTCCCCACACCAGCGCGCCCACGCATACGACGGGTCTGTCCATAGAGAGCAGGGTACGGTGTGGGCTAGGGTGGGGGCATGGGGGCGCTGGGCTGGCTTATGGCGGGTGCATCGGTGGTGCTTGCCGCCCTGTTGTCCAGCTGGGTGGCCCGCAGGCCCGCTCTCCCGCTCGGGAGGCTGCTGCTGGGGTTGACGGCGGTGTACCTGCTGGCCGGACTGGCGGTGGTCCTCCTCTGGACCCTGGGGTCCGGACGGCAAGACAAGTCCAGTGAAGTGCCGATAAGCTCTCTGCTGATAGGCGCAATGGCCCTCGTTCCCCACCTGGCTGAGGTGTCTGCCGTCCGTGCTCTACGCCTTCCCGCCCGCTGGGGCGTGGTTGGACTGGGACTCGTCCTGCCCGTCCTGGGGTTGGTGTTTGGAGCGGCGTTGGTTCAGCCTCACATGCTGGGCATTCTGACTGGGCTTCTGCTGTGGACGGTCGGCCTAGCTGCCGCGTTGGCCCTTCTCGCGGCGCTGTGGCAGGTGCTGGAGCGGGTCTGGGTCCTTCCGGCGAAGGAAGAAAAGGAAGGCGCTGGCGGCCCCGCGAAAGGCGGGTAGGCTACGGGCATGTTCTGGCTGGAAGCGTTGTCTTTCGCCGTGGTGATCGGCCTCTCGCTCTGGACCTCGGGCAGGTTGAAGCGGCGCCCGGAGCTGACGCTGTGGCAGGTGCTGGGGCGGCTGGCGGCTGGCGTGCTGGCGTTGGCCTTCGGGGCGGTGGCGCTGTGGACTCTCGTGCCGGGCTTGCAGGAGAGTCAGGACGGCAGCTTGATCGGTGGGGGCCTTTTCCTGCTGATCAGCCTGCTGCGTGGGCTTCCCGTGGTGCGGGTGCTGCCGGTCGGGCAGCGCTGGGGACTCTACGCCCTGGCCGCGTTATGGCTGCCCGTTTCGGTCACGCTGGCCCTAGGGCTATTGCGTCCTGACGGGCGGGGGACAGCGATGCTGGACTTTTTCCTCCCCACGGGCCTGACCCTGCTGGTGCTGTTGCCCGTGTTCGCGGGGGTCGTGGGGTTGTGGAACCGTTTCGGGCGGGGCTGGGCACGCCGCCTGATCCTCCCCGGGCCGGACGAACGGCCAGTGCCCGACCGCTGACCTCCTAGCGTGCCCGGCGGTGCCGCAGCACCCGCCGCTCCAGCGTGGTGACGGCGAGATAGAGGACCACTCCCAGCCCCACCAGCAGCACGATGGCCGCGAACTGCCGGGGCGTGTCGTAGTACGCGCGGGCCTGGTTGACCGCGAAGCCCAGCCCCGGCGCGTTGCTCACGAACTCCCACACCACCGCCCCGATCAGGGCCAGCGAGAGCGCCAGCCGCAGCCCGCCCAGCATCACCGGCAGGGCGGCGGGCAGTTCCAGCCGCGTGAGGCGCTGCCAGCCGCTCGCCCGCAGGGTGGAGAACAGCTCGTGGTCGGTGCGCTTGACCTCGCGCACCCCGACGATGGTGGCGACCATCACCGGGTACAGGGCGCTCAGCGCACTGACCAGGACGGCAGGCACCCGCCCGAAGCCGAACCAGGTGATCAGCAGCGGGGCCAGCACGACCACCGGCGTGCTTTGCGACGCGACGACAAAGGGACTCAGGAAGCGTTCCAGCGGACGCGACTTGCCCAGCGGGTAGCCGATCAGGGCGCCCGCCAGCGAGCCGAGCAGCGCGCCCAGCAGCGCCACCTGCGCGGTCGCCCAGGCAAAGCCCAGGAACTCGCCCGGTGTGCTCAGCAGTTCCGCCCCGACCTGGGCGGGTGTGGGCAGCAGCAGCGGTTGGCCCAGCGCCCGCGCGCCGAGTTCCCACACCCCCAGGCCCACCAGCAGCGCGGCGGTGGGGGCCAGCCACCCCAGCCGCACCCGCGCGGGGGGGGCCACCTGAAGGCGGGTGCTGTTGCCCGCGCCCAGCAGCTCGCGCAGCCGCGTCTCGGTGGCGCCGGGGGTGGGCAGGCGGGTCTTCTCGCGGGTGTCGAGCACCTCGACGACCCGGCCCCCGCGCAGCACCGCCACCCGGTCGGCCAGGGTCGCGGCCTCGCGGATGGAGTGGGTGACCAGCACGGTCGTGCGCCCGGTCTTGTCGTGCAGGTGGCGCAGCTCGGCGTTGAAGCGCTCGCGGACCAGCGCGTCCAGCGCCGCGAAGGGTTCGTCCAGCAGCAAGACGTCGCTGCTCTGGGCCAGGGCGCGGGCCAGCGCCACCCGCGCCTGCATTCCGCCCGAAAGCTGCGCCGGAAAGTAGTCGGCGTAGCCGTCCAGCCCCACCAGATGCAGCGCCTCACGCGGCTCCAGCCCCCCGCCCGCGCCCAGGTCGCGCGGCAGGGCGACGTTGCGCAGCGCCGTGCGCCAGGGCAGCAGGCGGTCGTCTTGAAACATCAGCGCGGGGGGCGAGGCGATCTCGACCGTCCCGGCCTGCGGGCGCAGCAGGCCCGCCAGCACCCGCAGCAGCGTGCTTTTACCCTCGCCGCTGGGGCCGATCACCGCCAGGAATTCGCCGTGCGGTACCTCCAGCGTCACGTCGTCGAGCACGGTCAGGCCGCCCAGCCGCACCGTCACGCCGGAGAGCCGGATGGCCGTCTGGC
This sequence comes from Deinococcus budaensis, assembly GCF_014201885.1. Classification (NCBI taxonomy): domain Bacteria; kingdom Thermotogati; phylum Deinococcota; class Deinococci; order Deinococcales; family Deinococcaceae; genus Deinococcus; species Deinococcus budaensis. The sequence continues at coordinate 21,314 of NZ_JACHFN010000015.1, forward strand.
CGCCCCCCGTGCCGATGGGGCCGGGCTGCGAACTGCCCTGCGGGGCACTCACGCGGCGGGCCTTCCCCGGGTATTCACCAGCACCACGCCCGCCAGCGCCACCGCGCCGCCCACCAGCGACAGGCGGGTCGGCAACTCGCCCAGCCACAGCCACGCGATCACTATGGCGAAGACCGGGCTGACATACAGAAAGGAGGTCGTGGTGCCCGCCCCCACCCGCGCGAGCGCGAAGGTCCAGGTCAGGTACGCCAGCGCCGCCGGAAAGAGGCCGATGTAGATCACCGCGAGGTGCGCTTCCAGCGGCGCCCGGCTCAACTCGGCCCCAAAGCCCGGCAGAAACAGCACCAAGGGCACGGTGCCCGTCAGCAGGCTCCAGACCGTGAAGTGCAGCGGGTTCATCCGCCGCAGCAGGGGCCGCTGAAACACGAAGTACAGGCTGGTGAACAGCGCCGCTGCCAGGATCAGGAGTGCTCCGCGCGTGAAGCTCAGGCTCTCGCCGCTGCCCAGCACGATCAGGGCCACCCCGGCCAGGCTCAGCGCGGTGCCGCCCCACCCCACGGCGTTGAGCCGTTCCCCGGCAAAGCGGGTGGCGAGCAGCGCCGTGATCACCGGCCCGGCGGCGATGATCAGGCTGGCGGTCCCGGCGGGCACGCTGACCTCGCCGTAGTTGAGGCACAGGTGGTACAGCGTGATGCCCAGAAAGCTCAGCCCCGCGATGCGCGCCAGATCGGGCAGCGGCGGCAGCGGAATGCGCGCGGCGGCGGCATACAGCCCCAGCGCGGCGGCAGCGACCAGAAAGCGGTAGAGCGTGAGGTGCCCCGGCGAAAAGGCGTCCAGCCCCGCCCGGATGCCCGCGAACGCCGAGGCCCAGAACACCACCGTGATCAGAATCGCCCCCAGCGAGAGGGGGTCCAGGCGGCCCACCTGGGGCGCTCGCGCAGTCATGTCCGCCAGCCTAGAGCACGGGCGGAGGCAGGTCCCTTTTTCGGTCTGTTCCGAGCGTGAGTGGGTGGTCAAGGCGCGCACATCCGCCCCCCGGGAGGCGCGGCGGACGATGAACCGGACGTTCCATCATCCGCCGTTTCAGCCCGCCTCCGGAGGTGTCTCCAGATGACCGACCCGAAGTCTCCCCAGACCGCCGACCCCGCGTCCTACATGGGCGCCACGCCCGAAGCCCCCGACACCAACACCAACCTCGACGCTGCCGTGCCGGGGGGTCCCGCGACCCCCGCCGACCGGCAGGCGACCGACACCATCGAGGAGCAGCACGCCGACGGCGGCCTGCCCGGCGCCGTGGAGGGGCAGAGCGACCCCGCCAGACAGATGGACAACAGCGGAATGCTGCGCCCCACCGGCGAGGGCGACGGCGCCGCCATCATCGGGGCGAGCGGCGACGACCGCAACGATGGGGACCGCTGAGCTGGCCCCCAACCGGACGCACCAAGGGAGACCGGGGCCGGGAGTTCCCCGTCCTTAAATGTGGCTTGGGCAAGGATTCACCCGGCCCAGGCGCGAGCGTTCCTAGACTGACCGCTACGGAGGAAGACTGATGAGCGCGAACATGGACAACACGAACAGCAAGGAGCAGGCGGGCGGCATGGACCAGGGTCGCCTGATCGGCGGCGCGGCGGGCGGCGCGCTGCTGCTGATGGGCCTGCGCAAGCGCGGGGTGCTGGGCCTCGGCATGGCGGCGGTCGGCGGCTACCTCGCCTACCGCGCGGCGACCGGCAACGACCCGGTGATGGCGGCGGCAGGCCTCAGCGGCAACACCAATGCGTCCAAGCCGATCTTCGTTGAGCACAGCGTGGTGATCGACCGCCCGGCCCAGCAGGTGTACGCCTACTGGCGCCAGCTGGAGAACCTGCCGCGCATCATGAGCCACCTGGAATCGGTCACGGTTCTCGACGAGCGCCGCAGCCGCTGGGTCGCCAAGGCGCCGCTGGGCACCCACGTCGAGTGGGAAGCCGAGATCGTCAACGACAAGCCCGGCGAGCGCATCGGCTGGCACAGCCTCCCCGGCGCCACGGTGGACAACGCGGGCAGCGTGCAGTTCGAGAGCCTGCCCAACGGCGGCACCCGCATCCACGTGGCCCTCTCGTACCGTCCGCCCGCCGGGGCGCTCGGCGCGGCCGTCGCCAAGCTGTTCGGCGAGGAACCCAGCCAGCAGATCGCCGAGGACCTCCAGAAGTTCAAGGCGACTTTCGAGGGCGCCAACCCGCAAAACTGAGCCAGTCTCCAGAAGAAGCGGCTTCCTCTCGGGGAGCCGCTTCCATGCTGTGGGGACAGCTGGCGTTACCAGTTCAGGTCGTAGTTGGCAAAGGGCCGGGTCTGGGACACCGTGGTGCCGTCCACCCGGTTCCAGCCCTTCTTGACGTTGAAACCGAACAGCCCGGCGTCCTGGGCCGCGAAGACCAGGGAGCGGTTCTGACGGGCGGTGCGCGGCTCGCCCACGTCGTAGGTCTTGTCGCCGTTGGTGTCCACGTACGCCAGCACCTCGTAGACCCCGGCCTTGGGGCTGCCGGGCAGCGAGATGCTGTACACCCGTTTCTGGGCGTTGAAGGTGCCGATGTCCAGCTGGTCCACGGCATTGTTCTCGTAGCCCGAGCCGCTCAGCCCCACCAGCGCGAGGCGCACGTCGCCCGCCTGCGGCTGCGTGCCGGTGATGCTGCCCGTCACGTCGCCCCGGGGCACGCCGAGGACACCGCAGGAAGCCAGGGACAACGCAAGCGCCAGCCATACGAGCTGCCTTTTCATGGCCCTCACCCTAGGCAGTGGGTGCCCCCGGCGGCTCAGAGGAGGGTGAAGGCAAGCGTCATGAATCTTCTGCGCCGGACTCAGGCGCCTCGGGCACGTTCTCGGCCCCGGCCTCGATCACGGTCAGGGAGCGCAGGGTCGCGCCCTGGTGCCAGCCGTACTCGGGGTCTTTCAGGCCCAGCGTTTCTGCGATGGCGCGGGCCGCCGCGTGGTCGGGTTCGCCGTCCAGGCAAAACAGCAGAAAACGGCGGCCCCCCGGCGCGATCCGGATATAGAGGTCGGGCCCGAGTTCGAGCTGCTGGGTGCGCTCCAGCCGCTCGGCGCGGCCCTGGGCGTACCGCAGCGCGTCGCGCACCCGCACGGTGACGGTGGGGTGACTCATGGGCTTGCTCCCGGTTCGGCAGCGGCCGGGGCGCGCAGGCCGCCCAGCAGCATCTCGGCGTAGCCCTCCGCCACGTCGCGCGGGGTGAGGTTGCCGCCGGGGTGGTACCAGGTGTAGGCCCAGTTCACCGCCGAGAGAATCAGGTTGGCGCCCATCTTCACGTCCAGGTCAGCGCGGAAGTGGCCCTCCGCGATGCCCTGGCGCAGCAGGTCGCGGTAGAAGTGGTCGATGGTGTCGCGCCAGCCGGTCACGCGGGCGTAGGCTCCCGGCGAGAGGTGCTTCCACTCGTGAAAGAACACGGTGGCGCTGTCCATGTTGTCGGCCACCACCCGGATGTGCCGCTCCATCGCCTCGCGCAGCTTGGCGTCGGCGGGCCGGGGGTCTTCCCGCAGGGTAAAGAGCGCCGCGTCGAACTGCCGGGCCGCGCGGTCCACGATCTCCATCAGGAGGTCTTCCTTGCCGCTGATGTGGGCGTAGAGACTGCCGCCCTGCATCCCCAGTTCCCCGGCGAGGTCGCGCATGCTCGTGGCGTGGTAGCCGCGCTCGGAAAACAGGCGGCTGGCGACCTCGTGAATCTGCTCGCGGCGCGACTTGGGGGGCGCGGCCAGCTCAGCAGGGTCAGGGGAGGCGGGAAGGTCGGTCATGGAGAGAACAAGGGGCCTGGGAGAGGCGTATGAACGCAGGGTAGCACGCGCCTCTCCCGCCATCCGGCGTGGATGGACGGCTCCCGGTGGGCCTCTGTCTCTCCCGGTGGGTCGCTGGGCGGGGGGACCGGCCCAGGCGGGTGGTAAAACGGACGGCATGACCTCCCAGCCTCCAGCCACCCCCCCGGGCGCACCCGCCTCGCCGCTGGGCACGGCGCACCCGGCGGGCGTGCGCGGCGCGGTGCGCGCGGTGCCCGCCTACCCCTTCACGCCCACCCAGGTGCCCACCAAACTCGACCAGAACGAGAGCGCCTACGATTTCCCGGCTCACCTCAAGGCCGAGGCGGCGGCGCGGATGCTCTCGCGGCCCTGGAACCGCTACCCCGACCTGCACGCCGAGGGCGTGGCGGCCCGGGTGGCGGCTTTGGAAGGCTGGGACCCGGCGGGCGTGGTGCTGACGCCCGGCAGCAACCTGCTGATCAAGCTGCTCACCGAACTCGCGGGCATCGGGCAGACGGTGCTGACGGTCAGCCCGACCTTCAGCGTCTATACCCTGGAGGCGCAGATGCTGGGCGCCCGGCTGGTCAGCGTGCCGCTGAACGCGGACTTCTCGCTGCCGGTGGAAGGCTTGAAAGCCGCGCTGCGCGAGCACCCCCCCGGCGTGCTGTACGTGACCCAGCCGCACGCGCCGACCGGTCACGCCGACACCGAGGCCGCCGTGCGCGAGGTCGTGGAGGCGGCCGGAGACGACTGGGTGGTCGTGATCGACGAGGCCTACCACCAGTACAGCGGCACCGACTACCGGGCGCTGGTGCGCGAGGGCGCGGGCCGCCTGAGCCTGCGGACCTTCAGCAAGGCCTGGGGCCTGGCGGGCGCCCGCATCGGCTACGCGCTGACGAGTCCTGACCTGGCGACCCAGCTGCGCAAGCTGGTGCCCGCCTTCAACCTCGGGGTGCCGACGAGCAGCGTGCTGGAGGTGGCGCTGGAAAATCCCGGCTACGTGCAGGAGCGCGCGGCCGAGGTGGTGCGCGAGCGGGAGCGCGTCTTCGCCGCCCTGGCCCACCACCCGAGCTGGCAGCTGCTCCCCAGCCGCAGCAACTTCTACCTGATCCGCACCCCCGACGCGGGCGCCGCCTACCGGCACCTGCTCGCGCACGGCATCGTGGTGCGCCGCCAGGACAGCCTGCCCATGCTGGAAGGCTGCCTGCGGGTGGCGGTGGGCACCCCCGCCGAGAACGACGCGCTGATCGCGGCGGCGCAGGCCTTCGGGGAGGGGTAGCCGGGGCCGCCCCCCCGCCGGGCGCGCCGAAGGAGGCGCGGGCACGGATTCCCCGCCCTCCCGGCGCGCAGAATGGGAGGGCGGAGCCGCCCAAGCGCCAGCCTGAGCGGGGTCCCCACCGGCCATGGACACTTTCACTGCCCCTCCCGAGTATCCGCCCCGCAGCGCCATGGTGCGGGCCTGCACGGCCTGCGGCGCCTGCTGCGCGGCGCCCGACATTCACGCCCTGGGCAAGCCGCTGGGTGTGCCCTGCGTGCATCTGGGGCCGGAGTGCCTGTGCGGCGTGTACGCGGCGCGGCCCGCCGTGTGCCGGGGCTACCAGCCCGACTGGGTGTGCGGCGAGGTCGCGCCCCTGCCCACCTTGCAAGCGCGGGTGGCGCGCTTTCTCCAGATCTACGGGCTGGAGGACGAGGCGCGCGGGGCGGGGGGCTAGAAGGTCAGTGCTCCGGCCAGCGCGCAGCCGCCCACCACCGCCCAGGCAGGCCAGCGCCCGGCGGTGAGCGCGGCGTAGGCGAGCAGGGCCAGCGCCGCCTCGCGCGGGCCGCGAATCGCTGACGTGAAGACCGGGTCGTACAGCGCGGCGAGCAGCAATCCGACCACGCCCGCATTCACGCCGGACAGGGCCGCGCGGGCCGCCGGACGTGCCGAGAGGGCCGCCCAGAAGGGCAGCGCTCCCGCCATCAGCAGGGCGCCGGGCAGGAAGATGCCCAGCGTGGCGAGCAGCGCCCCCAGCCCGGCGGGCAGGGCCGTCTGCGCCGCGCCCAGGTACGTGGCAAAGGTAAACAGCGGCCCCGGCACGGCGTTGGCGGCCCCGTACCCGGCCAGGAATGTTCCCTGCGGCAAGAAGCGCGGCACGAAGCCCGTCTCCAGCAGCGGCAGGACCACGTGCCCGCCCCCGAACACCAGCGCCCCGGCGCGGAAGGTCGCCTCCAGCAAGGCCCAGCCCGGCGCCAGCCCCGCGAGCAGCGGCAGCAGCAGCAGCCCCGTCCCGCAGACCAGCAGCAGCCCCGCGCCCACCCGCCGCGAGACGGGCACACGCGGGAGCTGCCCCGGTCCCGCCGCCCCCGCCTCCAGAAACCGCCACCCCACCAGCGCGCACAGCCCCAGCGCCGCGACCTGCGCCCCGGCGCCCGGCCGCAGCAGCAGCGCCGCCGCCACGCCGAGCGCCAGCCCGGCCCGCGCCCGGCCCGTGACCAAGCTGCTCCACATGCCCGCCACCGCCTGGGCGACCACCGCGACCGCCGCGACCTTCAGCCCGGCCAGCCATCCGGCGTCGGCCACGTTTCCGAACCGGGTCACGCCCAGGGCAAAGGCGACCATCAGCGCGGCGCTGGGCAGGGTAAAGCCCAGCCAGGCCGCCAACAGGCCCGGCCACCCGGCCCGCAGCAGCCCCAGCGCCATGCCGACCTGGCTGCTCGCCGGACCCGGCAGGAACTGCGCGAGCGCCACCACGTCCGCGTAGGCGGCCTCGCCCAGCCAGCCCCGGCGGGTGACCAGCTCGGCGCGGAAGTACCCCAGATGCGCCACCGGCCCGCCGAAACTGGTCAGCCCCAGGCGCAAGAAGACCAGAAAGACCTCCAGAACTTGCACCCGCCCAGCCTAACGGCGAAGGGTCGGCCCACCAACAAAAACCCCCCGCCGAAGCGGGGAGCGTGCTGGGGCTGGCAGCTGGCCGCTCCAGCTCAATCGTCGGCGGCCTGACCGCCTTGTCTCGGCACTTCCGGGTTCTCGATGAACTCGGTGGGATCGAGCTTGTCGAAGCCGATCTCCTGCTCGTAGTCCTGAATCTTGACGTGCAGCCGCCGCACGTCGCCCTCGATCTGGCCGTAGTCGAAGGTGTCGAAGATGGCGGTCGTCCGCGCGTTCTGGCCCTCGAAGTCGGGCACCTCGCGGGTTTTCCGGATGCCCTCTTCCAGCGCCTTGCGGCTCTCGATCCCGAGGTTGCGGAAGGCCACCTGCATCACGTCGCGCTGAAAGTCGCGCGGGCCGTAGATCCCGGCGCGGTAGACGGTCTCGGAGAACTCCTGCCAGTCGGGCACCAGGCTGGCGGCGGGCATCGAGAACTGCCCGATCACGTTCTTGATCGCGTCCAGCGTGCGCTCGGGGTAGTAGTAGAGGTACATCCGCACGCCTTCGAGGAAGAAGTTGTAGTGCGCCGCCTCGTCCACCGCGATGGTCTGCGCGACCTTGGCGAGCACGGGGTCGCTGACGCCCGCGAGGTGCGGCTTCTCGCTCTTGCCCTGGGCGATTTTCATCATGTTCAGGTAGTTGAGCTGGGTGGCGCGCTCCTGAAACACGGTGTACACCAGGTTGTGAATCGCGTCCGGAAAGGGCAGTTCCCAGGTTTGCGAGCGCAGGCGCTCCTTGTACTCCGCGATCCACTCGGGGCTGCGCTGCTCGGAAAACAGCACGGCGTTTTCCCAGGCGTCGGCGTGCTTTTCCTCCTCGCTGCCCCAGCGGAGCTGGAAGTGGCTGCGGCCGTGGCTTCTGCGCACGAGGTGGACAAGCTGGCTGGTGAAGTCCGGCGCGTACTGCTCGACCGCGAAAAAGCCCTGCATCACGGTGACGACCTCGGGCGGCAGGTCCTTGCGGAGGTGGCGCCAGTCAAAAGAGCGGTCGGCGTTCCAGTTGCGGGTCTCCTGGCTGCGGGCGGTGTACCAGCGGTACAGCCCCAGGAAGCCGCGTTCGATCAGGCGGTCTTTTTCGGCGTTGCTGAGCAGCCCGGCGGGTGTGCGCGGGCGCTCCTGAAGCAGGTTGGGAGGAAGAATGTCAGCCACGTGGGGAGGCCTCCTTGTCGTCCAGCCTGGCCGCCCGGGGGGCAGGGGGCACACCAGAACCGGGGGGCGTCAGACGCGAGGGACGATAAGGCTCAGGCTAGTGCCCCCGCGCTGACGGCCGCATGAACTGGGACGCGGTGCAAGGCCATCAAACGCCCATCGTCCGGGCGGGGGAGGGGAGGGACGCCGGGGGGGCCGCTACACTTTGCCCATGACTTCCCGCCAGAGCCTTCTCGGCCAGCCCGCGCCGGACTTCACGCTGCCGTCCACCCTGGGCCAGGCCGTGACGCTGGGCAGCTACCGGGGCCAGCAGCACGTGGTCCTGGTGTTCTATCCGCTGGACTTCAGCCCGGTGTGCTCCATGCAGCTGCCCGAGTATTCCGGACGGCAAGACGACTTTGCCGAGGCGGGCGCGGTGGTCCTGGGCATCAACCGCGACAGCGTGTACGCCCACCAGGCCTGGGCCGCCGAGTACGGCATCGAGGTGCCGCTGCTGGCCGACCTGACCCTGGAGGTCGCCCGCCAGTACGGCGTCGCCATCGACGAGCGCGGCATCAGCGGGCGGGCGGTGTTCCTGATCGACCGAGGTGGCGTGGTCCGCTACGAGCATGTGGAAGCGCAGACCGGGGACTACACGGTGCGGCCGGAAGTGGTGCTGGCCAAGCTCCGCGAGCTGTAAGCGCCCCCACTGCGCCACTCGGCGGATGCTTCCCCGCCCCTGCCCGGCATAGCCTGGAGAAATGTCAGGCGCGCCTCCCCCCTCTGCTTCTTCTCCGCCGCGTGCCGCCTCGCTGGGTGTGCTGCGCGCCTACCTGGGGCCGCTGAAATGGCAGGTGACAGGCCTGGCCGCGCTGCTGCTGACCGGCACCGGCCTGAGCCTGACGCTGCCGCAACTGCTGCGGCGTTTCGTGGACAACGCCCGGCTGGAAGCGGGGGCCGACGTGGGGCTGCTGGCCCGCCTGGCGGGGCTGTACATCGCAGCGGCCATCGGGGTGCAGCTGCTGACCGCCTCGGCGACCTACGTGGGGGCGCGGGTGGGCTGGACCGCCACCAACCGCCTGCGCGCCGACCTGCTGCGGCACCTGCTCTCGCTGGACATGCACGAGCACAAGGAACGCACCCCCGGCGAGATGATCGAGCGCATCGACGGCGACGTGACGGCCCTGAGCAACTTCTTCTCGCAGTTCGCGGTGCGGGTGTTCGGGGCGGCGCTGCTGCTGACGGGCGCGGTCGTGATGTTCTACCTCACCGACCTGCGGGTGGGAATCGGCATCACCCTCTTCGTGGCGGTGACCCTGGTCGCCATGAACCGGGTCCGCAAACACGGGGTGGAACCCACCCGCCTGGAGCGCGAGAGCAGCGCCCGGCTGTTCGGCTACGTCGAAGAACGCCTGGCGGGCCTGGACGACGTGCGCTCGCTGGGGGCAGGCGAGCACCACCTGCGCGGCTTTCTGCGGGTGCAGGGCGAATTCTTCCGGCGCAGCACCTTCTCGTGGCGGCGGCGCAGCGTGGTCTGGCAGCTCAGCATGGCGCTCTTTGCCGCCGGGTACGTGGGTGTCCTGGGCGCGGCGGTCGGTCTCTACGCGGCGGGCGCGATCACGCTGGGCACCGCCTTTTTGCTCTACCAGTACATGAGCATGGTGGAAGAACCCATCGACCAGCTCACCCAGCAGCTTCAGGACCTGCAAAAGGCCGGGGCTTCCCTGGGCCGGGTGAGCGAACTGCTCGCGCTGCGCTCGGGGCTGCCCGAAGGCGAGCGCGAGTTGCCCGGCGGTCCCCTCGACCTGCGCTTCGAGCAGGTCGGCTTCAGCTACGCGCCCGGCGATCCAGAAGGCCGCGCCGTCCTGCATGGCGTGTCCTTTCACCTGCCCGCCGGACAGACCCTGGGGCTGCTGGGGCGCACCGGCAGCGGCAAGACCACCCTCACCCGGCTGGTGTCGCGGCTGTACGACCCGACCTCGGGCCAGGTGCGCCTGGGCGGCGTGGACACCCGGGACCTGCGGCTGGAGGGCCTGCGCACCCGGGTGGCGGTCGTGACCCAGGACGTGCAGCTGTTTCAGGCCAGCGTGCGCGACAACCTCTCCTTTTTCGACCCCTCGGTGAGTGATGCCGAGGTCGAGGCCGCGCTGCACGAGGTCGGCCTGGGCGAGTGGCTGGCGCGGCTCCCGGACGGCGTGCGGACCCCGCTGCCCACCGGCAGCCTCAGCGCGGGGCAGGCGCAGCTGCTCGCCTTTGCGCGGGTGCTGCTGCGTGACCCCGCCGTGGTCATCCTCGACGAACCCAGCAGCCGCCTGGACCCGGCCACCGAGGCGCAGCTCACCCGGGCGATGACCCGGCTGCTCTCGGGCCGCACCGCCATCGTGATCGCCCACCGCCTCGACACGGTGGCCCGCGCCGACCGGATTCTGGTGCTGGGAGAAGGCCGGGTGCTCGAAGACGGCGCCCGCGCGCTGCTCGCCGCCGACCCCCGCAGCCACTACGCGGCGCTGCTGCGGGCCGGGACGCTGGCCGAGGCCGAGGGGGTGCTGGCGTGAGGCGGGCAGTGGAGAGTGGTTCGTGGTCAGTAGGGAGGGCCACCGCTGCTCTTCCCGAGAGTCTCGTTCCTGCGTTTTTCCTACGGCCCACTCACCACAGCCCACTCACCGGAGTTCTCCCATGACCACCACCCCCGCCCCCACTCCCTCCGGCCCCGACCGCACCTTCGCGCTTTCCAAACGCCTCTTCGTCTACCGGCCCGGCCTCTTCTTGTTCAACCTGCTGATGTGGGGCCTGGTCCACGCCTCACCCGCGCTGCTCACGGTGGCGGTGAGCAGCGTGTTCCGGCGCCTGGAGGAGGCGGACAAGCTGGGCGTGGGGGGCAACGTGGACCCCCTGATCGCCGCCGCGTGGGTGTCGGTGGGCTGGTTCGCGTTCGTGCGGGTGAGCCGCTTCGGGATCTTCTACGGGGCCTTCCGGGCCTGGATCGAGCTGTGGTACACCCTCGACGCGCTGGTGCGGCGCAACCTGCTGGGGTACCTGCTCACGGCGCGCGGCTCGCGGCGGCTGCCCGACACGCCCGCCGAGGCGGTCAGCCGCTTCCGCGACGACGTGGACGACGTGGCCGGGTACACCGAGGTCTGGGTGGACGGCTGGGGCCTGGTGGCCTACTCGGTGATCGCCGTCGCCCTGATGGCGCAGGTGGACCCGGTCATCACATTGATCGTGTGTGCGCCACTGGGGCTGATGGTCCTGTTCGTGCAGCGGCTCTCGCCGCGTATCCGGGCCTACCGCCGCCGGATGCGCGAGGCGACCGGCCGGGTGACCGACTTTATCGGTGAGACCTTCGGGGCCGTCAGCGCCGTGAAGCTGGCCGCGCGGGAAGGCCAGATGGTCGCGCACTTCACCGCGCTGGGCGAGACCCGCCGCCACGCCGCCCTGCGCGACGTGCTGCTCACCGAGCTGATCCGGGGCGTGAACACCAACATGGTCAACCTCGCCGTGGGGCTGGTGCTGCTGCTGGGGGCGAACAAGGTGCGCGGCAGCCAGATGGACGTGGCGGACTTCGTGCTGTTTATCGGGTTGCTGCCGCGCCTGACCGGCAGCATGGGCTTTTTCGGGGACGCCATCGCCCGCCACCGCCGCACCGGGGTCAGCTACGACCGCATGACCCGGTTGCTGCAAGACGCGCCCGCCCAGACCATCGTGGCGCACCACCCCGTCTACCTTCAGGGTGAGCCGCCCGCCGGGCCTCAGGCCCCCGACCCCCGCCCCTTGCAGGAGTTGCGGGTGGAGGGCCTGACCGCCCACCACCCCGGCGGGCCGGGGGTCACGGACGTGAGCTTCACCCTGCGGCGGGGCGAGTTCGTGGTCGTCACCGGGCGCATCGGCAGCGGCAAGACCACGCTGCTGCGGGCGCTGCTGGGGCTGATGCCGCGTGAGGGCGGGCGCATCCTCTGGAACGCGGAGGAAGTCGTGGACCCGGCGACCTTCTTCGTGCCGCCGCGCAGCGCGTACACGGCGCAGCTTCCCAGCCTCTTTTCCGACACCCTGCGCGAGAACGTCCTGAGCGGCAGCGACCCCGAGCGCCTGAACCGCGCTGTGCGGCTGGCGGTGCTGGACCCCGACCTCGCCTCGCTGTCCGCCGGGCTAGATACGCCGGTCGGGGCGCGCGGGGTGAAGCTCTCGGGCGGACAGGTGCAGCGCACGGCCGTCGCCCGGATGCTCGCCCGCGACGCCGACCTGCTGGTCTTCGACGACGTGTCCAGCGCGCTCGACGCCCGCACGGAAGCGACGTTGTGGGAGGGCCTCTTCCGCGAGACCGACGCCACCTGCCTGGTCGTCTCGCACCGCCGCGCCGCCCTGACCCGCGCCGACCGCATCCTGCTGCTGGAGGGGGGCCGCCTGACGGGTGAAGGCACGCTGGCGCAGTTGCTGGAGAGCAGCGCGGAGATGCGGGCGCTGTGGGCGGAGGACGTGCAGGGCTGAGGCGCCTCAGCCCGCTTGACCGGCTAGGGCACGACCACCGTCAACTCCGGGAAGTCGCTGTAGTCACTCCCGTTGAGGGTGACCAGCGGCAGACCCAGCGTGACGGCATGTGCGCCGATCAGGTGATCGGTCAGGACGCGCCGAGGAAGGGGGCCGCCGCTGGTGCGTCTTCTCGCGGTGTAAGCGGCGTAAGCCTGCCCGGCCCGCAGCCAGGCCGCGCGTGGAAAACTCCAGTCGAGCGCAAGGCCCATGTCGGTGAGCAGAGGTTCGGCATCCGGCGTAAACGGCAGCAATTCTCCGACCACTGGACCGCAGACCAGCAGGCTGTGGGGTTGCAGCCTGGCTGCCAATGCCTCTGCACCTTCCTCGCCCTTCCAGAGCGCGAGCAGGATGTTGGTGTCCAGCGCCACCCTCAAAGGTCGTCCAACCGCAGAAGGCGCGCTCCCGGCCCGCGCTGAAGATCGGCCCGTTCTTCCGGCGTATGCCTGCCCCCGCTGACCAGCGCCTCGGCCTCGCCCGCCAGCGGGAGCACCCCCACAAAAGTCCGCAGGTCTGGTGCAGCGGCGGGGGCTGGGCGCAGGGTCGCCTCACCCCCGCTCACCCGGAACTCGACCCGGTCGCCCTGACGCAGTCTCAGCGCGTCTTGCAGGGTCCGGGGCAGCGTCAGTTGCCCCTTGCTGGTCAGGGTGGCATACAGCACACGCACGCGCTCGGCGCTCATGCCTTACTGTATCGCCTTACTGAGACGGCAGGGTGAGCCGCTGCGCTCCCTACCCCTCCCGCTGCCCGGTCACCCAGTAGCGCACCCGCTCGGCCACGTTTTCCATGTGGTCGCCGATGCGCTCCAGGCTGCGGCCCACCCGCATCAGGGTCAGGGCCTTGGAGATGTGGCGGGGGTCTTCGAGCATGTAGGTCACGAGTTCGCGCTGGGTCTGCTCGTAGAGGTCGTCCACCTCGTCGTCCATGCCCAGCGTGACCTCGGCGCGGGTCACGTCGCGGTCGGCGATGGCGGTTCGCAGGTTCTGGCTCATCTCGGACAGGCGCTCCAGCATCCGCGCGAGATTCACGTAGCGCTTCAGCGCGGGCTGCTGGGCGAGTTCGGCCCCGTCCTCGGCCACGTGAACGGCGTAGTCGCCCATGCGCTCGATGTCGCTGAGGCTCTTGAGAATCAGGGCGACCAGCCGCAGGTCGCGCGCCACCGGCTGATGCAGCGCGATGATCCGCAGGCATTCGGCCTCGATTCTCTGCTCCAGCGCGTCCACCTCACGGTCGAGCGCCCGCACCTCGTCCAGCCGCTCGGGGCGGGCGTGCAGCAACACCTCCCCCGCGATGGGCAGCATCCGCTCGACCGTGCCGAGCATGTTCAGGGCGCCGTTCAGCACCGTACGCAGATCGGTTTCGAGGGCTTCACGCATGGGAACTCCTCTCCGGACCCTAGCACCTCGCGCCAGCAGGCGGGTCAGGGTTGTGTCGGCTGAGGCGGTCGGGTCCCCGGAAGTGCCGGGCCTGAGCCATTTCTCATCAAATGGCGAGAAAAGAATTCGCCCGCTCATGCCTTGCCAGGTCTCTCCTTTCATCGGGAGCGCCTTCCCGTGTGACTTTCGGCCGCTCAGGTGCAAGGGGGATCACCTCTTGACGGCGCGCCCTCTGCCTTTCTCGCCGAATGCCCTCTGCTGAAAAAATGAACCCGGCCTTGAGCGAGGATTTACCAGGCTTTGGTCCTGGGGAAGTCTTTTAGTTTTCTCAGGCAAGCGGGGGGAGGGGCCGCCCACAATGGGCCTGCATCAACCTGCCACGACAGGGAAGCATTCCAGGAGGAGCTATGCCGCACCTACACAGATTGTCCGAGATCTCCAGCCGCCACAGTGAAGACTTTCAGGACGCGGGCATGTACAACCCGGTCGGCTCGACCGCTTACCTGGCAGGTCGGCAGGCCATCGGCACCGTGCGCGACGCGCTGGTAGACGACACCTACGGCCGCATCCGCTACCTGATGGTGGACGCCGATGGCGGCGACCTGCAAGGCGCCCGCCTGATTCCTATCGGCCTGGCCCGGCTGGAAGACGACGGCGTCTACTTCGACGACCTGACGGCGGCGCAGCTCTCGGCCATGCACCGCTACAGTGCCGACGAGGAGTACACCTTCGACCTCCAGAGCAGTGACGAGCGCGTGCTGCGCGGCCAGATGGACACCCAGGCGGGAGGCGAACGGGTGCTGCACGCCGCCGGAACGGCCGCCACGACGGGCGCCGCCGCTTCTTACAACTACCGCGACGACGACGCCAGCGACCGGATGTTCAAGGGATCGCCCCGGCTCCAGCTGCTCGAAGAGCGCCTGAGCGTGAACAAAGAGAAGTACCGCGCCGGAAGCGTCGAGATCGGCAAGCATGTCGAGACCCGGCAGGAGACGGTCAATGTGCCGCTTCAGCGCGAGGAGGTCGTGATCGAGCGCCACGCCGTGACCGACGCCCGCCCGGTGCAGGGCGACGTGCTGGGCGCCGCCAGCGAGACGGTGCGGGTCGAACTCGAAGCCGAGCGCGCGCAGGTGGCCAAGCAGGCTTACGTAACCGAAGAGGTCGAGGTCGGCAAGCGCACGGTCACCGAGCAGCAGACGGTGACCGAGACGGTGGGCCGCGAGGTGCTCGACGTGAACCAGACCGGCGACGTCGAACTGCTCACCGACGAAGCCAACCGCAAGAACCGCAACTGACGCGGTCCCGGCGAGGGCGCCCGTCGCCCCGCCCGGGACCCCTGTTCCATCCTCTGCCACAGGAGTACACCATGACCCCCAACATGAAACGGCTGATGCTGGCCCTGGCCCTGATCACCGCGCCCGTCGCGGCGACGGCCCAGACCGACACCACCACCGAGACGACCACCAACACCACTGACCCCGAGGTTCAGAACGACGCGATCACCACCGAGTCCGAGAGCAACGGCGAGGCGGGAGACGAGGTGCAGGGCGCCGGACCTGACGCGTCGACCGACGTGCAGAACGACGCGATCACCACCGAGTCCGAGAGCAACGGTGAGCCGGGCGACGAGGTGCAGGGCACCGACGCCACGGACACCACCGGGACCGACACCACCGGCACGGACCTGACCGGGACCGAGACGACGGACGCCGCCGTGACCGACGTGACGGGCACCGAGACGACCGATACCACCGGCACGGACACCACTGGGACGGACACCGCGACGAGCGACGCCCTGGACCCCAACAACGACGGCGTCGTGGATGCCAACAACGACGGCGTGGCCGACACCCGCCAGTTCCCCTGGGGCCTGCTGGGCCTCGCGGGTCTCTTCGGCCTGCTGGGCCGCAGCCGTCCCGCGCCCCAGCCGGTGCGCGAGGTCAAGCTGGGCGGCCCCACCGACGGCCCGCGCCGCTAAAGTCAATTCACCATCCCACCGGGGGAGAAGGCCACCGCGCCTCCTCCCCCTCCCTGTCGACCCCGGCGAGCGTGTTCATGCCGGGGCCACTGGCCGCCGCGTCAGCCGATGCCTGCGCCGCCCGGCAACGTGAAGCAAAAGGCGTTGCGCTCCCCCCGGCGTTCGGTCCAGGTCTGGCCGCCCCAGCCCTGCACGATGCTGCGGACGATATACAGGCCCATGCCGCTGCCCTGTCCGGGGGCCTGCGGGCCGCGCGTGTGGGCGCGGAACAGGGCCTCGCTGCCCTGAAGCGGCCCGCCCTCGTCGAGCACGGCGACCTCGATCCAGGTGCCGCGCGCCGCCGTCTGGACCTCGATGGGGCCGCCGGGCGGGCCGTACCTCAGGGCGTTCTCGATCAGGTTGAGCAGCACCTGCAACAGCTTGTCGGGGTCGGCACGCACCAGATGGTCGGCGCCGAACGTCAGGGTGGCGCGGCGGGTGCCCAGCTCGGGCTGCAAGAGGCGCTCGGCGCGGGCAAAGGTCTCGGCCAGCGGCAGGGTGCGGGCGCGGGTGGGCCGGAAGCCGACCGCCAGGTCCTCGACCAGCCGGGCCAGCCGCTCGACCTCCTGAAGCCCCTGGCGCACGAAGTTCTGCGCGAGGTCCGGGGGCATGTCGTATTCCAGCGCTTCGAGCACCCCGCGCAGCCCCGTGACCGGCGTGCGGAACTCGTGCGAGAGGACGGCAGTTGCCTCGCGCAATTCGGCCTCGCGGCGGCGGTGCTCGGTGATGTCCTCCACGATCAGGGCGCCGCCTTCCCCCGCGTGCGTGGCGGTGCAGCGCAGGGTGCGCCCGCCCGCTTCCAGTTCCAGCTCGCCGCCGCGCTCGGCCAGCGCCTCCAGGGTGTGGCGGCGCACGACCTCCAGCAGCGGCCGCCCGGCGGCGCGGCCCTGCGGCACCCCCCACAGCCGCACGGCGGCGGCGTTCAGGCGGGTCACAGTCAGGCCCGGGGCGCCGCCTCCCCCCGTCCCCCCGAACAGCAGCACCGCCTGGGGCAGCGCGTCCATCCAGGCGTCGGCGGTCAGGTCGGCGGGTGCGGAGTCCATCAGCCCTCCTCGGTCCAGGAGCGCATGCGGTAGCCTTTGCCGCGTACCGTCTCCAGAAAGCGTGGGCGGGCCGGGTCGTCGCCCAGGTGGGCACGCAGCTGGGTGACGTGCTGGTCCACCGTGCGCTCGCCGCCCAGAAAGTCCGCGCCCCAGACGCGGTCGAGCAGCTCGCCGCGCGCGTAGACCCGGCCCACGTTCTGGGTCAGGAAGGCCAGCAGGTCGAACTCGCGGCGGGTCAGGTGCAGGGCCGCGCCCGCCAGCCGCGCGTCGGCCGCAGCCAGGTCCATCATGAGGGGACCGTTGGCAAGCTGCGGCGGCGCCTCGGGCAGCGAGCGGCGCAGCAGGGCGCGCACCCGGGCGACCAGTTCGGCCGCGCTGAAGGGTTTGGTGAGGTAGTCGTCGGCGCCCGACTCCAGGCCCTCGACCCGCTCGGCCTCGGCGGCGCGGGCGGTCAGCATCAGCACCGGGAGGCGGCGCGACCCGGGATCGCCGCGCAGCCGCCGCAAAAAGGCCAGGCCGCTCTCGCCCGGCAGCATCCAGTCGAGCACCAGCGCGTCGGCGCTGCCCAGCGCCCCTTGCGCCGCCGAGGCCGTCTCGAAGGCGCTGACCCGCAGCCCGGCGCGCTCCAGGTGAAAGCGCACCACCTCCCGCACGGTGCCCTCGTCCTCGATCACGACCACATGGCTCATCGCCTCTCATTGTGCGGCGCCAGGTCAGCCGGGTGTCAGGAGGGGCCGGGCTGTCTGGCCCCTCCTGACGGGCCAGCGGCCCCGCCCACCGCGCAGGCAGGGGGGCCGCTGGCCGGGGGCAGGCGCTCCGGGCCTACGCCGCGCCGCCGGTCGCCCGCTCGGGAAAGTCGAGGACGCGGGCGTCGCTCCACAGGCCTTCGAGGTCGTAGTACTCGCGGGCGTCCTTGGTCATGATGTGAACCACGATGGCGCCGCCAAAGGCGAGCAGCAACCAGCGCTCGCTGGGACCCTCGACGCTGGGGCGCGAGAGTCCGGCCGCCTGCGCCTTCTCGCGGATGTTCTCCTGCACGGCGTTGAGCTGCAATCCCGCCGTGGCGGTGCAGATCACGAAGTATTCCAGGGTGGAGGACACCTCGGTGAGGTCGAGCACGACCACGTCCTCGGCGCGGCGTTCGCGGGCGGCGTCCACGATGGCGCGCAGCTGGTTCTGGATGGGATCGGGGTGGGTCTTGGGATTCATCGGGTCTCCGGAAGGGGGGAAGGGGAAGCGGGGAGGGAAGCGGCGCCCGCCGCCGGGGCCGGGGGGGCAGCCGGACTCGGCGGCGTCGGGTCCAGCGCGCTCAGGGCCGCCAGGCTCCGGCGCGCGTCGGCTCCCAGCAGAATACCCACCTCGCCCGCCTCCACAGGGAAACGCTCGCCTTGCAGCCGGGGCAGGCCCAATGTGTCGGCCAGCTGACTGGCCGCTTCCACGTCCTGGCCGGTAAAGACCTGGCTGGCCTCGCCGCTCTGGGGCGCCGCCCGCACGTCCACCCGCGCGTAGCCCAGCGTCCGCAGCGCCCGCGCCAGCGCGGGGCCGAGGCGGGCGCCGCTGGCGTCCACCACCCGCACGGTCACGCTGGGGAGGCTGGGGGCGCTGCCGGTCCCGGCCGCACCCACGGCGGCCCCGCCCGCGCCCCACACCCGCGCCAGGGCCTCGCGGTCCACGGCCAGGTTGAAGGTGCCGGGAACCGGCGTGGTGGGCAGCGTGGCAAACGAGAGCTTGAGGTCGCCCAGGTGCGGCAACAGCGCGGGCAGCCACCCGGGATCGGCGTTCGTCTCCACCCCGTTGCCGACGCCGCCCAGGATGGTGGGCAGCGCGGCGAGGCCCTGGGCGGATCTGAGCCGCCCGGCAAGCTGGGTCAGCGCCTGCTTCTGGTGGTCGATGCGTCCGTAGTCGTCCCCGAAGCCCTTGCGGACGCGCAGGTACAGCACGGCCTGCTCGCCATTCAGGTGGTGGTTTCCGGCGGGCAGGCGCAGGTCCACCCCCGCCGCCTGGTCCACCCACTCGATGCCGCCCTCCGGGACCGTCACGTCCAGGCCGCCCAGCGCGTCGATCACCCGCGCCACGTAGTCGGTCCGCACGACCATGTAGGCGTCCACCCGTTCGCCGGTGATGGTCTCGGCCGCCTGGGTCAGCGCCTGCGGGCCGCCCGCCCAGTAGCGGCCGTTGACCTTCTGCTCGGCCCACTTGCGCGCCGGGTCGAAGTCCCCGACGTTGGTGTCGCGCGGGATGTTCAGGACATTCACGCGGGTGCCGTCCACCCGGATCAGCATCAGGGTATCGGTGTTGGGGGGTTGCAGGAGGCCGCTGCGCTGGTCCTGGTCGCGGCAGGGGGTGCGGTAGTAGCAGTACACGATGTCGCGCCCCGCCAGCAGCAGCGTGAAATGCGGCAGGCCGTCCGGGGACGGGGCCGCCTGCCCCGCGTTGCCGGGCGCGCTCAGCACTGCCAAGCCCCCCAGCGTCAGCGCGGCCAGGCTCAGCCCGAACGCCTGCATGGCCCGCCAGCGCCGGGGAGGGCGGGGGCGTGCGAACGTGAAGTTGAAGGCGGGCGGAACCGGGGGCGTCATCGCGCGGGGGACGACTCCGGGGCCACCCGCAGGGCCGGGCAGGTCAGCGCGTGGTAGGCGAGCAGGGTGCGGGGATGCACCTGAATGCCGCGCCCCTGGAGATAGGTGACCTTGGACACGACGGCGCGGTTGAGGGCCGCGTTCAGGTCGCACAGCGCCAGCTCGCGGATGTCGGCGTTCACCCCGCGCCCGGGTTCGGACACGTCCGCGATGTACACGCAGGCCGCCACCGGATTGCCGCCGCGCGGCCCGGTGGTGTGGTCCTCGACCGCCTCCAGCACCACCCGGTCGCGGTAGCCCCAGCGCTCCAGCAGGGTGCGGGCCGCGCGGCCATGCAGCGCCAGCGGGTGCGCGCTGTCGATGTCGCACTCGGGCGGAGCCAGCCGCAGCAGCTCGGCGTCGGGCAGGTCGCGGGCGATGTCGTGCAAGATGCCCGCCGCGTAGGCGCGGGCCTCGTCCAGGCCGTTGGCGCAGGCGATGCGGCAGGCCAGTTCGGCCACCCGCAGCACATGCTCGTAGCGGCGGGGACGGACCATCAGGCGAACCCGGTCGTCCCAGCCTGCCAGCTCGGCAAGCGGGTGCCGGAGGGCCAGCCGTTCAGCGATCATATGGCCGCGGGGGTCATGCGCCACACCATGCCCGGAGTATACGCCGGGCAGGCCCGCAAAATCCTGACGACGGCTTCAGTCGGCCCAGCCTGACCCGGTGGCCGGGTGGGGTGCGGTGTTCAGGGGGTGCGGTCCGCTTCCGCAGCGGGGGCTGGGGGCGAGGCCGGGGAGCGCGGAGCGGCCTCGACCGTCAGGCGCACGCTGACCTCCTCCAGCGCCTGGGCGCCTGCGGGCACGCGCAGGGTCACGGGCGCGGTGTAGGTGCCCTCGCGGTAGGGCACGGTGCCGGGCACCTCGCGCAGCAGGGCGAGCAGTTCGGGAGCCGCCACCAGCCGGACGCTGGCCGGTTGCACGCTGAGGGCCGTGACCCGCAGGCCGGGCGGCGGGTCGTTCAGCACCACGCGCACGGCCTTGATGGGCAGCTCGCCGGTGTCCAGGCGCCGAACGGTCACGGTGGCGGGCGCGGTGGTCACGCCCTCGACCGGCTGGCCCGCCGCGTCCAGGGCGACCAGCGGCGCCTCGCGCTCCTCGCCGGGGGCCAGGCTCACGGGGCTGTTGACCACCCGCCGCACGGTGGCGGCCACCCGGCCCGGGCCGCTCACGGTCGCCTCGGCGGGCGAGACGCTGTAGCGCGGCACGCTCGTCTCGGGGGGCGCGGCGACGCTGAGGGTGACGGGCAGGGTCCGGGTGACCAGCGTGTCGACAAAGCCCTGCACCCGCTCGGGTGTCTGGCGCTCCAGGGTGGTGCCGGTGGGGGCCTGCACCGTGACCGGGCGGGTAAAACTCCCCTCCGGAACGCCGGTCACGTCCACCACCGCCTCAATCGCGTCGCCGCGCAGCTCGCGCAGGCGCTCGGGCCGCCCGCTCAGAAAGACCCGGATGGTGCTCGGCGTGAGGTCGCGCACCGCCCGGGTGCCGGTGCCGCGCTCGCCGGTCGTGTCGCTGACCGTGACCGGCACGTCGAAGCCCTGCTCGACGTTCGCCCGGCGGTCGGTGGTCGAGACGAACCACAGGGTCAGCGACACCGCCAGCGCCAGCAGCTTGGCCGGGAGGTTGTGCCCCAGCCGCCGCCCCAGGTAGCGCGGGTCGGTCAGGCGCCGCAGCCCCGTGCGGGTCACGCGCCGCCCCGTTCCGGCGGAGGGCCGGCCTGACCGCTGCCGGGCGGTGTGCCCGCCGGAGGCTCGGTCGGGGTGCTCAGGCCCGGCCCGCCTGCTGGCCCCTCCGCCTCGGGCGCCCGGCGCTCCGCTTCCCGGCCCCCCGGCCTGGGCGCGGGCGCGACCGGCAACTCACCCGTCAGGTCGGCGCGGTCGTACACCAGGGCACGCAACTGCTCGCGCAGCTCGGAGCCGTTGAGGTCCGGCCCCAGCCGCCCGGCCAGGGCGATCCGCATGCTGCCGCGCTCCTCGCTGGCGACCAGCACCACCGCGTCGGTGAGTTCCGACAGCCCGATGGCGGCGCGGTGGCGGGTGCCGTAGCGCCGGTAGGTGCCGTCGCTCGATTGCAGCGGAAAGAGGCACCCCGCCGCGACCACCCGTGACCCCTGCACGATCACGCCGCCGTCGTGCAGCGGGGCGTTGCGGGCGAACAGGGCTTCCAGAAAGGGCACGCTGATCACGGCGTCGAGCGCCACCCCGGTCGCCGCGTACTCGCCCAGCGGGGTGCGGCGCTCGATGGCGATCAAGGCCCCCGTCTTGCGCTCGGCGAGGCGTTCGAGCGCCCGGGCGAGGTCTTGCAGGGCCGCGCCGCTCGGTCCAGTCTCGCGCCCACGAGGCCGCCCCACCCGCTCCAGCGCCGCGCGCAGCTCCGGCTGAAACAACACCACCAGCGCGAACAGTCCCACCGTCCCGGCCCGTCCCAGCAGCTCACTGAGGGTGGTCAGCCCCAGCACCTGCGCGGCCACCCACACCCCGGCGAACACCAGAATCCCGCGCACCACGTTCGCGGCGCGGGTGCCCACCACCAGCAGGTAGCCCTGGTAGATCAAAAAGGCGACCAGCAGCACGTCCAGCAGGTCCCGCAGGTTCAGGGGACCGGGGAACAGGGACATGCGCGGCGCTCCTTCCCGCCGCGTGTGGCAGCGTGCGGCACGCGCCCACTATACGGGCCGCTTTCGTGCGGCGCCCCGCCCCCGCCCCCCCCACGGCTGTACCCGGCCCTTAAGAAACGCCCCGCCGCGCCCGGCCCGCGCGCGTGTCTACACTGGCCCCATGCATCTGCGCTTTCTGGGCCACAGCACCTTCCTGCTCACCAGCGGCGAGCACCGCGTCCTGATCGACCCCTTTCTCGAAGGCAATCCCACCTGCCCGGTGGGCCTGGAAGAGGCGCTGGGCTGGAACCTCAGCGCCGTGCTGATCAGCCACGCGCACGGCGACCACTGGGGCAACGCCCTGGATTTCGGGCGGGCCGGGGTTCCCGTGATCGGCACGGCCGAGATCGGCGGCTACGCGGCGGCCCACGGCGCCCCGAACGCGGTCGCCATGAACATCGGCGGCACCTTCCGCGCCGGGTGGGGCAGCGTGACCCTGACCCCGGCGTGGCACTCCTCCTCCTTTCCAGACGGCACCTACGGCGGCATGCCCACCGGACTGGTCGTCGAGCTGGGCGGCGTGCGGGTCTACCACGCGGGCGACACGTCCCTTTTCTCCGACATGCGCCTGATCGGGGACTCCAGGCTGGACGCGGCGCTGCTGCCCGTGGGCGACCACTTCACGATGGGGCCGGAGGAGGCCGCCCGCGCGCTGGACCTGCTGCGCCCCCGTGTGGCGGTCCCCATGCACTACGGCACCTTCCCGCCGCTGGTGGGCGACCCGCAGGTGTTCGCGCGGGAAGGCCAGGCACGGGGCGTGGACGTGCGGGTGCTGGCGCCGGGGGAGACGACGGAGGTTTGAGTGCTCTCAGGCTCACCTGACCTCCTGCACCCCAAGGGCCAAGAGCACTCCGCGGGCGGACGTAGGTTGCTAGCCCTCATTTCCGCTCAGGTGGGTCCAACCGCTTCAGCCAGACTCACGCTGCGCCCTGCTCAGCCATGAGACGGTCCCGTAGGGTCCGAGCTTCTTGGCGGGCGGCCTGCTCGTCGGCCAACCCTGCCAGACGCTCGCAGCTCTCGCTGGTTCCTGCAAGGCGGTTCGTGATGATGCTCCAGCGGAACTGGTAGTGGGGCAGAGGCGCTGTCCTCACCCCATCCCCTGAAACTGCACCTGCACGCCCCGCCCGTCGGCCTCTTCGCGGGCCTGAGCGAGCGCGGTGTGCGCGCCGGGGCGCAGCGCCCGCTCAGGCCGTTGCCACAGCGCCTGGGCGACTTTGGAGGCGCGGCGCACCAGCAGCAGCTCGCCGGGCCGCGCCAGCGTGACGGCGGCGAGCAGGGCCTGGGCGCTGGGCGGCAGCGCCGAAAGGGGATCGAGGTGAACGTGCGCCGTGACCCGCTCGCCGTGGCGGCGCAGGCTCACGCGGGCTTCCGGCACGGCGGGGCGCTGCTCGATCAAGACGTCGGCGTGGGGTCCAGCGGCGGCCGGGGTGGTCAGGCCGCGCCGGGCGTCGTTGGCGAGGTCGTGGGCCGCGAGCATGTGCCGCCGGGTGCGCGGGGCATAGGCCACCCGCAGCGAGACGCCCCGCGCGGCCACCACCTCCTGCACCTCGCGCGCCAGCTCCGCGAGCAGGTGCGGCCCGCGTCCCTGCCCCACCGAGGCGATCACGGCCTCGTTGTCGGTGTGCACATTCAGGGCTTCCCCGGGCGGCGCGTGGCGCACAGCCTCCAGCACGGCGCGCAACTCGGCGGCATTGTTGTCGGGCGCCGCGAGCTGGCCCTGGAAGCGGGCGGGCAGCTCGCCCGGCGCGAGCAGCACCAGGCCCCAGCCGCCCACGCCGTGCCCCTCCTCTTCATGCCAGCTCGCGTCCACGTAGGCGTGGTTCATGTCTGCGCCTCATCATGCACCGACCGGGCAGGGCACAATGCGATACTCGCCGCATGGATGTTCTGGCGCTGTACCGGGAAGCGGGCGCGTACCACGAGGGGCATTTTCTGCTCGCCTCGGGCCGCCACTCGCCGAAATTCCTGCAATCCACCACCGTGCTGCAACACCCCCACCTGACCGAGAGAATCGGGCGGGCGCTCGCGCACAGGGTGGAGGAGGCCGGACTGTCCCCCCGCCTCGTTGTCGGTCCCGCGATGGGCGGCGTGGTTCTCGCCTACGAGGTGGCCCGCCACCTCCCGGGCACCCGCGCGATCTTCGCGGAAAAGGACGGGCAAGGTGGGATGAAGGTCCGCGAGGCTTTCCGCATCGAACCGGACGAACCCTTCGTCGCCGTCGAGGACGTGTTGACCACCGGGGGCAGCGTCCTGAAGGCCGTGCGGGCCGCCGAGGCCCTGGGCGGGCGCTGCGTGGCCGTCGCCTGCATCGTGGACCGCCGGAGCGAGGAGGGGCCGCTAGGGGGTTATCCCCTGGTCAGCCTGACCCGCCTGACTTTCGACACCTACGCGCCCGGCGAGGTGCCGGAGTGGTTGGCGCAGGTGCCGCTCCAGGAGATTTAACCGCTCCAGGCGTCCCGGAACCCTTCGGCGGGGGCGTCGGCCCAGGTCACGGCGTCCCCGCCCTGCCGGACGAGAAAGCGGCGCACCAGTTCATAACCGAGGGCGTACCCGGCCCAGCGGGGCAGGCCCTCGGCCTCCGAGCCGAAAAACCAGGCGGGGTGGCCGTAGTCGGGAGAATCCAGTAGAGGTTGCGCCCGTTTCCAGAGGGCATCCAGATTGGCGGAAATGGTCGCGTAGGGCGGCGGCCCACCCCGTTCCTCGGCCTCGTAATGCTGGGCCAGGCCCTCCGAGACGAGGGCTTCCAGCAGCGTCCGCCCATAACCCGGCCCCCGCCAGCGCCGCGCGTGGTGCAGTTCGTGGGCCAGGGTGGCGGGAAGCTCGGTGCGCCAGCCTGCCGCAAAGTGGGGATTGTCCGGGGTCAACGTGATGTCCACGAAGTGCGGCAGGGGAGCGTATCCCAGCACGCCCGTCTCGGGCAGGGTCCACGGCGCGACCCGCACGGCCACGTCCACCCCGTCCACCTCCAGCCGCGCCGCGTGCCGGGCGAGGGCGGCCCAGGCCACCTCGCGCACCTTGTCGGCCAATGCGTCGGGGAGCAGCCCGCCCGCGTTCATCAGGTGCAGCACGTTCGCCATGGCTGACCCTACCTAGTCCTCCCCGGCCCGCGCCTCTGCCAACTGGCCCAGCCCACTCACGCGAAAGCGGCCAACCCCGCTGGGGGCTGACCGCTGGCGGCTCAAAGGTTCAGGGCTTCAGATCTCCAGCAGCATCCGCGCCGGGTCTTCCAGGATGTTCTTGATGGCGACCAGGAACTGCACGGCTTCCTTGCCGTCGATGATCCGGTGGTCGTAGCTCAGGGCCACGTACATCATCGGGGCGATCACGACCTGCCCATTCTGCGCAATCGGCCGCTCGATGATGTTGTGCATCCCCAAAATCGCGCTCTGGGGCGCATTGATGATCGGGGTACTCATCATGGAGCCGAAGGTGCCGCCGTTGGTGATGGAAAAGGTGCCGCCCGACATGTCCTCCATCGTCAGCTTGCCCGCCCGGGCCTTCTGGGCAAAGCCCGCGATCTCCTTCTCGATTCCGGCCAGGCTCATCTGGTCGGTGTCGCGCAGGATCGGCACCACCAGGCCGCGGTCGCTCGCCACCGCGATGCCGATGTCGTAAAAGCCGTGGTAGATGATGTCCTTGCCGTCCACGCTGGCGTTCACGACCGGGAACTGCTTGAGCGCCTCGGTGGCCGCGCGCACAAACAGGCTCATGAAGCCCAGCTTGGTGCCGTGCTTGGCGACAAACTGGTCCTGGTACTTCTTGCGCAGATCCATCGCGGGCTGCATGTTGACCTCGTTGAAGGTCGTCAGCAGCGCGGCGGTATTTTGCACGTCCTTGAGGCGCTCGGCGATGCGCTGGCGGATGCGCGTCATGGGCACGCGCTGCTCGGGCCGGGCGCCCTGGGGAACGGGAGCGGCGGGCGGTGTGGGCGTGGGGGCCGGGGTCTGCCGCGCCTGCTGGCTGCCCTCCGCTTCCCGCAGGCTGGGGGGCGCGGCGGCCTCCTGCGGTCCCTGGTAGGTCAGGCCGCCCTGGGCCGCCACCACCGCGTCCTCCTTGGTGATGTTGCCGCGCGGGCCGGTCGCCGGAATCTGGGCGGGGTCCAAGCCCCGCTCGGCCACGATCTTGCGGACGGCGGGGGAGAGGTCGTCGCGGCGGGTGGCCTCGTTGCCCGCCGTGGCGGCGGCCGGGGTACCCTGGCTGTCCGGCTGGGTGGCGGTGCCCCCCGCGCTGCTCTCCCCCGCGACCGGCCCGCTGGCCTGATCGGGCGCGGAGGCCGACGCGGCGGGAGCCGCCGCAGCGCTGCCCGCCTCGCCCACGGTCCCCAGCACCTCCTCGCTGAGCACGGTGTCGCCCTCCCCCTTGGCGACGCTCGTCAGCACGCCGTCTTGCTGGGCGGTGACTTCCAGCACGACCTTGTCGGTCTCGATCTCGGCCAGGACCTCGCCGCGCTTGACGGCCTCGCCGGGCTTCTTGTGCCAGGTCAGCAGCGTGCCCTCGCTCACCGACTCGGAAAATACAGGAACCTTGATTTCGGCCATAACGTGTTCCTTTATACCCCCCTCGGGGCGTGACTGGCTCGGTGACGCAAGAAAACTCCCCCCGGCCCGTTCGCCAGGGGGATGGAGCATTGACGGACGCGGTCTTTAGCTTTGCGCGCTGGCCTGCGCGGTCAGCTCGACCTGCGCCTCCACGTCCTCCCGCGTGACCGGCTCGCCCAGCGCGGCGGCGATCACCCGCGCCTGTTCCTGCGCGTGGACGCTGGCGTACCCGGCGGCGGTGCTCGCGGCGCGCGGGCGGCTGGCGAGGGTGAGGCGCTGGCCTCCCTCCAGCACCCGTTCCAGATCGTCGCGGATCATCAGCCAGGCCCCCTGGTTCTGGGGTTCTTCCTGCGCCCAGACGACCTCGGCGCCGGGGTGGCGGGCGAGTTCGGCCTTCAGGGCCTCGGCCGGAAAGGGGTAGAGCTGCTCCAGGCGCACCAGCGCCGTGCCCGCGTAGCCTTCCTTGTCCGCGTCGCGCGCCTCGGTCAGCTCCCAGTGCAGCTTGCCGGAGGAGACGACGACCCGGCGGGCTTGTTGCACCGTCTCGTCCCCGATGACCTCCTGAAAGCGGCCCTGCGCCAGCTCGGACAGCGGACTCATCGCCAGCTTGTTGCGCAGCAGGCTCTTGGGGGTCATCACGATGAGGGGCTTGCGGTAGGGCCGCAGCACCTGGCGGCGCAGCAGGTGGAAGATCTGCGCGGCCGAGGAAGGCACCACGACCTGCATGTTCTTCTGGGCGCACAGCTGCAAGTAGCGCTCCAGCCGGGCGCTGGAGTGCTCGGGACCCGCGCCCTCGTAGCCGTGCGGCAGCAGCATGGTCAGCCCGCTGAGGCGCTGCCACTTGCTCTCGCCCGCCGACAGGAACTGGTCGATCACGGCCTGCGCCCCGTTGGCGAAGTCCCCGAACTGCGCTTCCCAGGCGACCAGCGCCCGGGGTTCACTGGTGGAGTAGCCGTACTCGAAGGCCAGCACCGCTTCTTCGGACAGCGTCGAGTCGATCACCTCGACCCGGCCCTGGTCCGGCGTGAGGTGCGCGAGGCTGAGGTACTCCTCGTTCATGGGGTCCTGGGCATTCTGGTCGTGCAGCACCGCGTGGCGGTGGACGAAGGTGCCGCGCCCCGAGTCCTGGCCGTCCAGCCTCACGTGGTAGCCCCCCGCGAGCAGGGTCGCGTAGGCCAGCATCTCGCCCATGCCCCAGTCGAGCGGCTGCTCGCCGCGCGCCATCGCTTTACGCGCCTCCAGCACCCGGCCCACGCCCCGGTGGGGCTGGAAGCCCTCCGGGATCTCGCTGAGTTTCAGGCCCAGTGCGGTGAGCTGCTCCTGGGGCACGGCGGTCGCGGTGTCGTCGGTCCAGCGGGTTTGCAGGTAGCCTTTCCAGTCGGCGGCCAGGGCGCTCTGCTCCAGGTTCTCCATCTCCTCAACCACCGCGTCCCCGGCGTCGAGCTGGTCACGGTAGCGCTCGACAAGCTGGTCGCCCTCGCCCGCCGTGAGCACGCCCGCCGCCTCCAGCGCCTGCGCGTACAGGGCGCGGGTGCCGGGGTGCGCCTTGATCTCGCGGTACATGATGGGCTGGGTCATGGTGGGGTCGTCGGCCTCGTTGTGACCGTGGCGCCGGAAGGAGATCAGGTCGATAAAGACGTCCTTGCCGAAGGTCTGGCGGTACTCCAGCGCGAGGTCGCCGCAGTAGGCCACGGCCTCGGGGTCGTCGCCGTTCACGTGCAGCACGGGCGCGTTGGCGATCTTGGCGACATCGGTGCAGTAGCGGCTGGAGCGGGTGTCGCGCGGGTCCGAGATCGTGAAGCCGATCTGGTTGTTGATCACGATGCGCACGGCCCCGCCGGTCGTGAAGCCGCGCAGGCGCGAGAGGTTGAGCGTCTCCATGACCACGCCCTGCCCGCTCACGGCGGCGTCGCCGTGGATGGTCACGGGCAGCACCTGCTGGCGCTCGCGGTCGCCCCGGCGGTCCTGGCGGGCGCGCACGCTGCCGTGGACGACCGGCGACACGATCTCCAGGTGCGAGGGGTTGAAGGCCAGCGCGAGGTGCATCGGCCCGCCGGGGGTCCGCACGTCGCTGGAATAGCCCATGTGGTACTTCACGTCGCCCGCCACATCGGGATCGTCGCTGATCTTTTTCTTGCCCTCGAATTCGGCGAAGAGGTCCGAGGGCTTCTTGCCGAAGATGTTGACCAGCACGTTGAGGCGGCCGCGGTGGGCCATGCCGATCACGGTTTCCTTGACCCCGTACTTCCCGGCCTGCTGAATCAGGCGGTCGAGCAGCGGGATAAAGCTCTCGCTGCCCTCCAGCGAGAAGCGTTTCTGGCCCACGTACTTGACGTGCAAGTAGCGCTCCAGGCCCTCGGCGGCGTTGAGCTTGGTCATCAGGCGGCGGCGTTCTTCCGGGCTGTACTGTCCTCGCCCGCGTCCGGCCTCGATGCGCTCCTGAAACCACGCGCGCTCGGTGGCCGGGAGGTAGTTGAACTCGAAGCCGATGGCCCCGCAGTACGTCTCCTGAAGTTGCCCGATCACGTCACGCAGCGGGCCGCTGAACACGCCGTCGTGCACGGGTTCGTTGAGGTCGGCTTCCGAGAGGCCGTAGTACCCGGGGGTCAGCTCGGGCACGACCGGCAGGCCGCGCATCTTGAGGGGATTGGTGCGGGCGCTGATGTGGCCGTAGACCCGGTAGGCGGTGATCAGGGCGCCGGCCGCCTGCTGCGCTCCGCTGACCCCCTGCGGCGCGGGCAGGGTGACCCCGCCCCGCTTCTGGGTGCCGAGTTCATAGAAGGCCTGCTGCACCGCCGAGTGCGCGGTTTCGCGGGCGCCCGCACGCACCTCGTCGAAATACTGCCGCCACTCGGGGTCCACACTCTGCGGGTCCGAGAGATACGCCTCGTACAGCCCCTCGATGAAGGCCGCGTTCGCGCCGGACATGATGGTCTGCGACTGCGTCATAACGCCCTCCAGCATACGCCCGCCGCCCTGGGCAGGCATGTTCGCAGGCCCCCATTCGCTGTTCCCCGCCTGGGCACAGCGGGGCGCGGCGCACAAAACGCCTCCGCGGGTCCGCCGCCGGGACTTGATGAAGGGTCATGGACCGGGGTCTTAAAGGGGCTGTCATCCTCCCGGGTGTCTAGACGGGTATGACGAAGGGGAGCTGATTGTGCGGGAGGTGGAGCACGTCTGGACCGTCCAGGCGGCCCCCCTGCCGCGCCGAGTTCCGGAGGTTTCCATGACCCGTTACCGTGATGACCGTGACCGCTACGACGACCGCGACCTGACCAACGACGACCGCCGCATGATGGGCCGCCGCTTTGACCGGGACGACCGCAACAACGAGGGCCGCGATGACCGCCGGGGCATGATGGACCGCATCTCGGACACTTTTCAGGGGGAGGGCGACCGCTACGGCGAGCGCTACCTCTACGCCGACCGCTCGGGGAGGGGTCAGCAGGGCATGGGACAGCAGGGCTACGGCGACCGCTCCGGCATGGGGCAGGGCATGGGGTCCGGCCAGGACTACGGCCAGGACCGGTACGGCTCCGGCCAGTCCTCCTACGGGGGCGGACGAATGTCGGGCGGCATGGGGGGTGGCCAGATGGGCGGCATGCAGGGGGGCCAATACGGGGGCGGCCAATATCAGGGCGGCCAGTACAGGGACAGTGATCAGTCCGGCGGCACCCTGGTCTACGGGGCAGGCAGAGGCAGCATGGTGGACTCTGGCCCGGGGTACGGGCAGAGCCAGGGATATGGTCAGGGGTACGGCCAGTCCGGGATGGGCCAGTCCGGCATGGGCCAGATGGGAATGGGCGGCCACCGGGGCCGGGGTCCCAAGGGCTACCAGCGCAGCGACGACCGCATCCGCGAGATGGTCAACGACGCCCTGGAAGACGACGACCACGTGGACGCCAGCGACATCGACGTGCAGGTGCAGGGCGGCGAGGTCACCCTGACCGGCACCGTGGGCGACCGCCAGCAAAAGCGCCGCGCCGAGGAAGCCGTCGAGCACCTGCGCGGCGTGCGCGACGTGCACAACCAGTTGCGTGTGCAGCGGGGCGAGCTGGGCCAGACAGGCATGGGCCAATCGGGCGCCAGCACCCAGTCCGGCATGAGTCAGGCGGGCAGCAGCCAGTCGAGCCTGGGCAGCCAGGCCGGGGGCATCGGCATGGGCGGCGGCAGCGGCAGTTCCAGCAGCGTGGACCGTACCGGCAGCACCGGCTACAGCAGCACCGCCGGCACCCCGATGGGGTCGCTGGGAAGCGGTGCGGAAACCACCGACCGCTCCGGCGAGCAGCGCTGATCCCGGCCGGAGGGCCGGGGAGAGGCCCCGCCTGGGCCGCCGCGCGCTGCGGGCCTCCCCCACGCCTTCCCGCCCAGAGACCCATGACCAGAGATGCAAAGGAGCAGGCATGACCTCAGACGACAGGCACAGCGCACCCGCAGCGGGCGGGACGGACGACCCGGGCGGTCTGCCCGGCGACCTGGGCAACGGGATGTCCGACCGCTCGGGCTGGTACGACGAGTCCGGCAGCGGGATGACCGACACGTCCGTCTTCACGGGCAATCCGGCGGCCCCCCTCGATATTCCCGGTTCCGGCGCCCTCGACGATACCGGGACCACCTTCGGAACGGGCGGGGACGACCAGGAGATGTAGGACCGGCTGGCACGAAAGGGGGGAAAGGCGTGTGCTCAGCCTTTCCCCCCTTTCATGGGGACTTTTACCGCGCTGCGCCCCCGCCCAGCCGCACCCGGAAGCCGCGCAACTCGTAGCCCTTGACGACCTCGTTGTAGCTCACGCGGGGTTCCGAGACGACTTCCAGGTCGCGCCACAGCAGCAAGCGGCGCAGGAACACGTCGCTTTCCCGGATGGCCAGAAAGGCGCCGGGGCAGCGGTGGTGGCCGTCCCCGAAGGCGAGCACCGGAGGCTGCACCCCGCGCGGCAACGGACGGGCCGGGCACAGCTCCCCGGCGCCCTCCCCGACCACCGCCGGGTCCACGTTGGCCTGCTGCACGTTCAGGGCCAGCAGGCTGCCCGCCGGGACGGTGCGGCCGCCCACCGTCAGCTCGGCCTCGGCGCGGCGGTAGAGCGTGGTCACGACCGGCTCCAGACGCAGAATCTCGTGCAAGATCGCGTGGCGCTCCTTTTCGGTGCCGTGGACGTAGTCGGCGCGCAGCGTGGGGTTGGTCAGCAGGTGCCAGGCGGCGGCGGAGATGAATTCGCGGGTGGTGACCATTCCGGCGGTGCCGTAGGTCAGGCACTCGGTCATGATTTCCACGTCGCTGTACCCGCGCGACAGCAGGTGGCTGATCAGGTCGTCCCCCGCTGCCCGGCGGCGGGCCTGGATGGCGGGCTTCACGTCCAGCAGGTAAAAGAGGCCCAGGTTGGCCTGCTGGCGCAGGCTCTCGAGCCTGCCGCGCGGCGGCTGCGGCGCGCCGGGTTCGCTGTCGCCGCCGCCCTCCACAAAGGCCATGACCCGGCGCTCCAGACCTGGCAGGGCGCTGCTGGTCAGGCCGACGACCTGCGCGGCCACGTTCACCGCGAGCCGCAGGCTGAGGTCGTCGAGGTTCGCCTCGCCCCGGCGGGCCAGGTCCGCGATCAGGCGGTCGGCCAGCGCGGCGATCATGGGCTGGTAGCCCTCGACGTGGGTGGGCGTGAAGTAGCGGGCGGTCGAGCGGCGCATCTCGTGGTGCGTCTCGCCCTCCTCGAACAGGACCGGTGGGCGGCCCAGCCCCCCGACCTCGCGCGCCATCTCGGACATGAAACCCGCCTGCCGCACGGCTTCCGAGCGCAGCACCTCGCGCGCCGCCTGGAACTCGTGAACGCGGTAGACCCCGCGCGCGTCCACCTCGACGGCCCCCCTGTGGCTGGGGGCGGCGCCGTCGCGGCGGGTCAGCGAGGCCGTCTGGCCGGTGAAGGGGCAGCGGGCGGGCTGGTCGGGGCGGGGGTCAGGGCTGGGCAACGTGGTCATGGGCACTCCTGGGGGTCGGGGAAAAGGGCCGGGAACGGGCGGCCTGCGCAAGCGCGTGCAGGGCCGGGGTGAGGGCCGGGGCGTGCGGGCCGAGCGTGCCCAGCAGCGGGCCGGTGAGGGCGCGGACGGTCTCCAGCGCGGCCGCCCACAGCGCCGCCCCCTGCGGGGTAAGCGTCACGGTGACGCGGCGGGCGTCGGGCTGAGCCGACTGGCGGGTCACCGCGCCGCGCGCTTCCAGGCCGCGCAGCACCCGGCTGACCTCGTAGCGCGGCACGCCCAGTTCGCGGGCGAGCTGCGCCGGTTGGTCGGCGCCCCCCTGCACGTAGGCGAGCGCCACGAACGAGCGCAGGTCCAGCCCGTGCCGGGCGTGCAACTCGGCTTCTCCGCGCTCGCTGAGCGCCTGCCAGGCGTCCCACAGGGCGGTGAGGAAAGCCAGCTCCGGCGAGGAGAGAAGCGCGGAGGGGGGCGGGGCGTCGGGCACCCGCGCAGTCTGCCTGCCCCTTCTCTGAGAAGTTGCAAAATGCAATCAACCCTGGGACCTGGGGGCTTGACGTTGCCCCGGCGCCAAACCCGTTACCCTGCTGGGCATGAGGGTCGCCGTCGCGGATGTGGGCACCAACTCCAGTCACCTGCTGATCGCGGAGGTGCGCGGCGGGGAGGGCGGTTACCGGGTGCTCGACGCCCTGAAGGACCGCACCCGCCTGGACGAGTGCCTGGACCCGGCGGGGAAACTGACCCCCGAGGGCGAGGACCGGCTGGCGAGCGCCCTGACCGGGTTCCGGGCGCTGACGACGGCGGCGGGCGTGGCCGAGGTGCAGGTGTACGCGACCTCGGCGCTGCGCGAGGCCCCCAACGGCGAGGCGGTGGCGGTGCGGATGCGCGAGCGCACCGGCATTTTCCCGGTGATCATCAGCGGGGAGCGCGAGGGCGAGCTGACCTATCTGGGCGCGGCGCACAGCGTGGAATTTGGCGCCGACAACGTGCTGCTCGACCTGGGCGGCGGCAGTCTGGAACTGGCGCGGGGCGGTCCTGGGCGGGCGGAGGACGTGCTGAGCCTGCCGCTGGGCGCCATCCGCATGACCCGTGCCTGGCTGCCCCACGACCCACCCCGGACGGCGGAGCTGCGGGCGCTGGAGGGCGCGGTGCGCGCGGCCCTGGCCCCCCACGCGGAGCGCTTCCGGGTCCGGCCCGGCACGGCGGTGATCCTGTCGAGCGGCACCGCCGAGGCCGCCGCCGGGGTGCTCGCGGCGCGCGGGGACGAGGCGCCCGCGAGCGTGAACGGGGTGAACGTGAGCACCGCCGATCTGGGCGACCTACTGGAACGCCTCCGCAGCCTCAGCGCCGCCCGCCGCGCCCGCCTGCCCGGCCTGGAGCGCCGCGCGGACACGGTCGTGGCGGGGCTGGCGGTGCTGCACACGGCGCTGGAGACGCTGGGCGCCTCCGGAGCCACCGTCAGCGAGGGGGCGCTGCGCGAGGGCATGTTGATCGAGGAACTGGCCCGCCACGCGGCGTACACGGCGGGCCTCAGCGCCCGGCAACGCAGCGTGCTGGAAACCGCCGAACGCTTCGGCGCCAACCTCTTTCACGCCCGGCACGTCACGGCGCTGGCCCGCGACCTGCTGGCCGCGCTGGAGGGGGCCGGGGAGCGGTTCGCGCCCGAGGCCCGCAGCCTGCTCACCGCCGCCGCCGGGCTGCACGAGGTCGGGCAGATCGTGGCGCAAAGTGGCCACCACAAGCACTCGGCCTACCTGATCCGGCACGCGGGGTTGCGCGG
Organism: Deinococcus budaensis; assembly: GCF_014201885.1. NCBI lineage: Bacteria > Thermotogati > Deinococcota > Deinococci > Deinococcales > Deinococcaceae > Deinococcus > Deinococcus budaensis. Next base: position 55,635 of record NZ_JACHFN010000015.1, read on the forward strand.
GTTCTCGCCGCGCGAGATCGACCTCGTGGCGCAGCTCGCGCGCTACCACCGCAAGAGCGGTCCCAAGCCCTCGCACCCCGAATACCTGGCGCTGGCGCCGGGGGACCGCGCGCTGGTCTCCCGGCTCGCCGCCGTCTTGCGGGTCGCCGACGGCCTGGACCGCTCGCACGCGGGGCAGGCGCGGGTGCGGGCGCTGACCCGCACGGCCCACGGCTGGACGCTGTCGGTGGAGGGAGCCACGCCCCTCGACCTCGCTGGGGCGCGTGAAAAGGCCGACCTGTGGGCGCGCGAGTTCGGGCCGCTGGCCCTCGGCCTGTCCGCCCCCAGCGGGGCGCCGGAGGCTATCCTCGGCGCATGACTGCGACCCCCCCGGCAGCCCCCCTTCTTCCCCGGAACATCCTGAGCATCCAGTCCTGGGTCAGTTACGGGCACGTCGGCAACGCCGCCGCCGTCTTTCCGCTTCAGCGCCTGGGCTTTGAGGTCTGGCCGGTCCACACCGTGCAGTTTTCCAACCACACCGGGTACGGCGCCTGGACCGGCAGCGTCTTCGCGCCCGAGCACGTGGCCGAGATCATGGACGGCATCGAGGCGCGCGGCGCGCTGCCGGGGTGCGCGGCCGTCCTGAGCGGCTACATGGGGTCGGGGGGCACCGTGGGCGCGGTGGTGGGCGCCGTGCGGCGGGTGCGGGCCGCCAATCCGGGCGCCCTGTACCTCTGCGACCCCGTGATGGGGGACGTGGGACGCGGCGTGTTCGTGCGGCCCGAGCTGCCGGAGCTGATCCGGTCGCAGGCGGTGCCGGAAGCCGACATCGTGACGCCCAACCAGTTCGAGCTGGAACTGCTGACGGGCCGGACGGTGACCACCCTGTCGGAGGCGCTGGACGCGGCCCGCGCGCTGCGTGAGACCCTGCGCGCGAGCGGCCCCCGCATCGTGGTGGTGACCAGCCTGGTGCGCGAGGACGCTCCCGAAGGCGTGATCGAGACGCTGGCGGTGACTGAGGGGGAAGCGTGGCTGTGCCGCACGCCGCTGCTGCCGCTCGACCCGCCGCGCAACGGCACCGGGGACGCCATCGCCGCGCTGTTCCTGGGCCACTACCTGCAAAGCGGGGACGCGGGCGAGGCCCTGAGCCTGAGCATGAGCGCCCTGTACGCCCTGCTGGACCTGACCCACCGCGCCGGAACACGCGAGATTCAGCTTGTGGCGGCGCAGGACGAGTACGCGCGGCCCTCGCGGGTCTTCGGGGCCGAGCGGGTGGGGTGAGGAGGCCCCACCCATGACGGCGGTCGCGCTGGTCTCGGACATTCACGGCAACATAGCCGCGCTAGAGGCGGTGCTGGTCGAGCCGGACGTGCGGGCGTGCGACCAGATCGTCTTCCTGGGGGACGCCCTGCTGAATGGCCCCCGGCCCGCCGAGTGCCTGGCCCGGCTGATGGAGCTTGATCTGCCCGCCGTAATCGGCAACACCGACCTGGAGGTGCTGGCGGGGGTCGATCCGGTCGCCGCCTGGGTCCGGGCGCAGCTCTCACCCGCTGGGCTGGTGTACCTGGCGCAGCTTCCCCTTACCCTGCGTTTGTCGGCGGGGCAAACAGACCCGGCGAACTCACAAGACGGCGGGCAGAACCTTCTGCTGATGCACGCCTCACCCCGCAGCTCCTTCGACCTGCCTCTGCTGGAACCGCACCCCCTGGAAACGACCTTTCTGGAAGCTTCAACCGACGGGGAACTGCGAACCCTCTTCGCGGGCAGCCGCGCCGCCCTGAGCGTGTTCGGCCACATCCATTACGCTTCGCGCCGAATCCTCGACGGACGCGAGATCGCCTCCGTCGGATCGGTCGGGTTTCCCTTCGACGGTGATCCCCGGGCCGCCTACGCCGTCGCCACCCGGCGCGCGGAAGGGTGGATGCTCGACCACCGCCGGGTCACCTATGACCACGAGGCCGTCGCGCGGGAAGTGGAAAGCTCAGACCTTCCCTTCGCCTCCCGCTCCGCCGCCATGCTCCGGCAGGCCCGGTGGCTTCCGCGCCCAGCCTGAGACTCAGTCAGAGGGTTTCTGCGGGTCTCCATTGCCCTCCCCCCACTTAGCGGTAAGTCACTTCCAGCGTCGCCTGCGTCCCCTCCCCGAAGGTCGCGTAATCACTCAGGCCGTTGCCCCCCGCCGTGCCGCCCGCAAAACTCAGCCGGACCTGGGTGCGGCCCGTGCGGTTGACGGCGCTCAGGGCCGCAGCATTGAGGGGAACGCTCAGGACCGTGCCCGCCCCCGTGCCCGCCGGGGCCGCGAGGCTGGCCGCGCCCGCCGCCGTCACCGCCGCCGTGTAATCGTCGGTGGCGAGGGCGCAACCCGCCCCCAGGCAGCCTGCCCGCAGGTCAGCGTTCAGGGTGGCTCCGCCCGCCCAGGGGTTGCCGTTGGGCGCGAGGCTGTACCGCAGTGTCAGTTTCGCCCCGGTGACGGTCGCCCCGTCGGGCAGGCCGAAGGTGTCGAAGGACAGCACGCCCTTCCACGGCGCGTCGGCATTGTCGCCCACACTGATTCCGCCCGAGGCTACCACGTAGCCGCCGGTCGTGGCCGTTTTGCTGTTCGCGGCCACGTAGCCGTCCTCGGCCACCACCGAGGAGAAGGCCGTGGTCGTCGTGGTGGTCGCTGCCGTGACGGTATAGGCGAGGTCCTGCACCGCCGAGGCGTTTCCCGCCGTATCCACCGCATAGGCCCGCACGGTCGCGCTCGCGTTCAGGGTGAGGCTTCCGCCGCCCGGCAGCGTGGTGCGCGTGGCGCTGGTGCGTGGGTCGCTGCCGTCGGTGGTCGCGTAGACGGTGCCGCCCTCGTTGATGGAAAACGTGACTGTCAGCGGCCCGGCGTAGCTACCCGGCGCGGGCGAGACGGTCAGGATGGGAGCCGTGGTATCGGTGCCCCCAGAGGGAGGCGGCGTGGTCGTCCCTGCGCTGAAAAACCGCCACAGCTCGGCGCTGGCGTCCGGTCCCCCGGGGTCGGTGTACGTTCCGGCTGTGCTGCCGCCGCTCCAGGCGTGGCCCATCCCCGTCACGTTCCACAGCTCGACCACGCCGCCCGCGTAGGTCTTGACCGTGTAGGCCCGTCCGCCGCTCACGGTGCCGCTGCTGCTCGTGACCTGTGAGGTCGCCTTGCTGCCGTTGTCGGCCCCGTCGTCGGTGAGGTCGTTCGTCTGCACCCACTGGGCGGCGACCTGATCGCCGTTGACCGGGGAGACGGTGTAGTCGCTGGTCCCGTGAAACACGATGGCGCGCACATTGCGCTTGGCGGTGCCCATCGCGTTGTAGGCGGCGGTGCCCTGGGTATCGGGGTTCGGCCCGCCCGAGTTCATGGCGGTAAAGGCGGCGGAGGTGCTCGTCGCCGCCTTGTATTCCAGCCCGGCGCCCACCCCGATGGCGCTGAACACGTCGGGGTAGGTCGCGCCCATGATGACGCTCATCGCCGCGCCCGCCGAGAGGCCCGCCACGTACACCCGCGACCCGTCCACCGCCGTGCGGCCCTTCACCGCGTCCACGATGGCCTTGATCGCGGCGGGTTCGCCCTGGCCGCGCGCCTGGTGGGCAGGTTCGAACCAGTTCCAGCACTTGTTCTGGTTGGCGCTGCCCGGCTGCTCGGGGTACACGACCAGGAAGCCTTTCTGGTCGGCCAGGTCGTTCATGCGCGTGCCCGCCGCAAAATCGGTGGGTGACTGGGTGCAGCCGTGCAGCATCACGACCAGGGGCCGGGGAGCGTCCGCGCCCGCCGGGGGCGTGTAGAGCGTGTAGTTGCGCGTCACGCCCCCGCCGGTCGCGCTGCCGGTCACGCTGGTTCCCAGAGCCTGTGCCCGCAGGCCGGAGCCGGGAGCCGCCGCAGAGGGGGCCTGCGAGCAGGCGGCGAGCAGCAGAGACACGGAGAGCAGAGACACGGGCAGCAGGGGCAGGGAACGCTTCATGGCAGACCTCACGCGGGGGGCGCGGCCTGGGTGACGCGGGCGCAGGCCGGGAGGGGGGCGGGTTGTCGGTGACAGGCGCACCCTACCCGGCCCCCGTCACGCGCCGGTTACACCCCGCTGCCCTGGGCGGCCCGGCTCAGCGCCCCCGCAATCGGCACGTGGCTCGCCAGCAGCCGCAGCCGGGTCAGGTCGGCGGGCGCCACCCACGCCAGGGCGCGGTGCTCCAGCGCACACGGCTCGCCCCCCAGCAGCGTCAGGCGCAAGGCCACCAGCGTGAAGCTTCCGACCGGCGTGTCAAGCTGCGAGCGGTAGACCTCCTCGCGCGCTTCCACCCGCACGCCGAGTTCCTCGTGCCACTCGCGGATGAGCGCCTCGGCGGGGGTTTCTTCCGCCTCGACCTTGCCGCCTGGAAACTCCCACTGCCCGGCCGCCCACGCTGGAGAGGACCGCGCGCCGACCAGCACCTTGCCGTCCCGCTCCAGAATCCCCGCCACGACGGTCCGCATGGGGGTCAGTCTGGCGCAGCGCCCCGGAGCCGCCGCCTTTTTTGAACCCGGTGCAGCCCCAGCGGGTACACTCCCCCCATGAGTGACGCAAGTGTGCGCCTGTCGCATTCGGGCGAGGTGGCGACCCTGACCCTCGCACACCCCAAAGGCGCCTTTGGTCCGGCCACCTGGCGCGAGCTGCCGCAAGCGCTGGCGAGGTTGGGCGAGGCGAGGACCCTGATCGTGCGCGGCGAGCGGCACTTCAGCGTGGGGCTGGACGTGGCGGCGACCGCGCCGATCATCGGCCCGGCGCTGGGGGACCCGGCGAAGTTCCGCGCCGTGGTGGACGAGATGCACGCGGCCATCGAGGGCCTGGCGGCGCTGCCCATCCCGGTGATCGCCGCCATCGACGGCTGGTGCATCGGCGCGGGGCTGGAACTGGCCTCGGCGTGCGACCTGCGGATGTGCAGCGCCGGGGCGCGGTTCAGCCTGCCGGAAGTCAAACTCGGCATCACCGCCGACCTGGGCGGGTTGCAGCGTCTGCCGCATCTGATCGGCCGGGGCCGCGCGGCGCACCTCGCCCTGACGGGGGACCCCATTGACGCGGCGGTGGCCGAACGCTGGGGCCTGGTCACTGAAGTTCACCCGGACGCCGCCGCCCTGTATGCCCGCGCCGAGGCCCTCGCCGCGCAGCTCGCTGGCCTGCCCCCAAAGGCCGTGGAAGGCACCAAACGCACCCTGGGAGACGGCCTCCCGCACGCCCAGAGCCTGGCCGCCGCCGTGGACTGGAACGCCCGGCACATGACGGCGCAGGCGATGCTGAGCGCCCTGAAGAAAGCCTGATCCCCGCACCCCACATCCCCCCTCAAGGAGCCTGCCCATGACCCAGCCCCACGACCCCGCCACCACCTTCCGCCCCGACCTGCTGCGCGGCAAGCACGCCCTGATCACGGGGGGCGGCAGCGGCATCAACCTCGGCATCGCGCGGAGTTTCGCGGCGCACGGCTGCGCGGTGACCATCCTGGGCCGCAACCTGGAAAAGGCGCAGAACGCGGCGCGCGGGATCACCGAAGCGGGGGGACGTGCCCTGGGCGTCAGCGCGGACGTGCGCGATTTCGCGGCCCTTCAGGCGGCGGCGCAGGCGGGCGTGGACGCCTTTGGGCCGCTCGACATCGTGCTGGCGGGGGCGGCGGGGAACTTTCCGGCTCCGGTGGACGGCATTTCACCCAACGGCTTCAAGACGGTCGTGGACATCGACCTGCTGGGCACCTACAACACCATCAAGGCGTGCGCCCCGCACCTGAAGGCGCCCGGCGGCAACGTCCTGAGCATCAGCGCCTACGGGGTGCCGGTGCCCATGCAGGCGCACGTGGTCGCGGCCAAGGCGGGGGTGGACGCCCTGACACAGACGCTGGCGGTGGAGTGGGGCCTGAGGGGCATCCGGGTCAACGCGATCATTCCCGGCCCCATCGACGGCACCGAGGGAATGGCCCGCCTCGCTCCCGACGAGAAGACCCGGCAGGGGTTCATCGACACCGTGCCGCTGGGCCGCTTCGGCGTGCCGCAGGACATCGCCAACGCGGCCCTCTTTCTGGTGTCCGACGCGGCGAGCTACGTGACCGGGGTCATCCTGCCGGTGGACGGCGGCCAGAACATGCTGGGCGGCGCCCCGCAGTACGGGATGTACCGCCGCATGGGGCTGGCGCTGCCAGGGCAAGAAAGCTGACCTCGGCGCAGGGCCAGCGCTTCTCGTCGCCCCGGACGGCAGGGACGTGGGGGGTGCGGGCGCTGCGACCACGGCGGGGGCACACAGCGGGGGCAAGGCGAGAGGTCGCCCCGGCGCAGGCTGTCCGGCAGGTCCCGGGAGATAGGGGGCATCACGGCCCCCGGTCTGCCGCTATCTTGCGCAGGTGCGCTTTTTGCTGGCCCTCAACCTGACTGTCCTCGCCCTGCTGGCCGGGCTGACGGGGTCGCGGGCGCAGGCCCCGGCCGCGGCGGACGTGACCCTGCGGCGGGTGGCGGCGCCGGTACCGGGCGTCCCCCTCAGCCCCGCCGTGGAGCGCGCCCTGGCCGGGCTGCCGGAGGGCGTGCGGGTGGGCCTGCTGGTGCGCGACCTGGAGACCGGGCAGGTGCTGGAAGCGCGCGGGGCAGGCGTCCCGCTGATTCCGGCGAGTACGGTGAAGCTGGTCACGGCGGCCTCGGTGCTGGTGGACCGGGGCGGGGCGGACGGCTGGTGGAGCACCGACCTGACCCGCCCCGCTGCGGGCGGAAGCCGCGCGAGCGCGCCGCACCTGACCCTGCGCGGCGGGGCCGACCCGACCCTCCGCGTGGCGGGCGGCCCCAACAGCCTCAGGGCGCTGGCCAAGCAGGCCTTTGCCCGGGGCCTGCGCGAGGTCGGTGAGGTCCGCCTTGACGAGACGCGTCTCAGCGCGCGGGGCTGGCAGGACCTGGTGCTGGGCGTGCCCATGACCCCCCTGCGCCTGGCCGAGTGGCAAGACGCGTCCCCGGCCTCCGCCGCCGAGGCCAGGGCGCGGGCGGGCGCGGCGCTGATCGCGGAGTTGCGCCGCGCCGGGGTGCGGGTCGCGTCCGACACGGTGGGGACCGCGCCCGCCTTCTCCCCCTACATTCCGCCTCCGCGCCGCGACGCGCGGGGAAAGTGGCTGCCGCCCGACCCGCTGATTCCTGCGGAGCGCCGCCCCGAGCAGGGGGTGGCCTCGGTGCGCAGCGCGCCGCCTTCCGGGGTGCTGGCCGCCACCCTGCGTCCCAGCGACAACCTGCTGTCCGAGGAACTGCTCGCCACCCTGGCCGTGCGCCCCGGCATGGGCGGCACGCTGCACAGCGCCCTGCGCCGCGAGCGCGCGGTGCTGCGCCGCTTGCAGGTGGACCTGCGGGGCGTTCACCTCGCGGATGGCAGCGGCCTGAGCCGCGAAAACCGCCTGACGCCGCGCGCGCTGGTAGACCTGCTGGACGTCATGCACGACCTGCCCTACCGGGTGGGGGGGGCGCAGGCCGAGTTGCCAGCCGGCACCTACCGGGCACGCCGCAACGTCTTTGCCGAGGCGCTGCCGCAGGCGGGCACCGGGGGCGACAAGGACGGGCGCGGCGGCACGCTGGCGCTGAGACTCGGGGGCAGCGGGCTGGACGTGCGGGCCAAGACGGGCACCCTGCCGGGGGTCTCGGCGCTCGCGGGGTACGTCACGGGGCGCAGCGGGCATACGCTGGCCTTTGCCGTGCTGATGAACGGGCCGGAGGACAGTCCGATCCTGACGCTGCGGGCGGTGCAGGATGAGGTGGTTCGGGTGGTGGCGGGGGCGCATTAGGTCGAAGGCGCCCACCCCCCAGCCCCCTCCCCAGGGGGCAGGGGGAGCGAAGCGCTGCGCTCGGCAAGGGCAGACGGGCAGCGCTGGGAGGGCGTAATCCTCAAACCCAATGTTGGATCTTGGTGCGGCCCCGTCGCGGCCACCGTCTCGCTGCGTGAGCAGGGCGGGGGGAAGGCGGTGCGGACTCCATGCGCCCATACCTGTGCGGCGTCCGCTGTGCCCGTTTTTAGAAAGCCCAAGCTTGAGCGCCGTTTCTCCACCCCCTTGACTCGCAGAGCGGCTTGCAGAGGGGGTGAACCAGCCCTGTCCCCCTCTCCGCCCTACCTCCCCTCCGCCCGCACGCCGACCACGCCGTCCGCGAATTCCAGGGTCAGGGTCTCCCCCGGCTGCACGGCTGCGGCCCGCGTCACGGGCTGGCCCTCCTGATCCCGCACCAGGGCGTAGCCGCGTGCCAGGGTGCGCTGGGGCGTCAGGCCCAGGGCCTGGCGCATCAGGGCGTCAGTCTGGGTGTGGGCGGCGTCGGTCTGGCGGCGGGCCGCCGTGAGGAGGCGGTCCAGGGTCCACCTGGCCCCGGCGTCGGCGTTGACCAGCACCTCGCGGGCGTGGGCGCGGATGGTGCGGGCCTGGTCCTGGGCCTGGGCGGCGGCCTCCGCCACCGTCCGCACGATCAGGGCGGCGGCCTTGCTGGGCGTGTCGGTGCGGAGGGCCGCCACCTCGTCGGGGAGGGTATCGTCGCGGGCGTGGCCCAGCCCGGTGATCACGGGCGCCGGAAAGGTGGCGAGGGCGCGGGCCAGCGCCAGATCGTTGAGCCAGGCCAGGTCGGTCACGGCCCCCCCGCCCCGGATCAGCACCAGCGCGTCGAGAGGCGCGTGCTCGTGCGCCGCGCGCGCCTGCGCCACGGCCGCCGTCAGGCTGGCCGACGCCGCCGCCCCCTGGAAGGTCGCTTCCAGATACACGAACTCCACCACCCCGGCGGCCTCCAGCGCGTCCGTCTCGCGCCGGAAGTCGCCCAGGCCCGCTGCCCCCTCGGGGCTGATGACCGCCACCCGCGCGAAGTCGGTCGGGGTGGGCAGGGTGCGGTTCAGCCCGTATACGCCCTCGCGCACCAGCGTCTCCCGCAGGGCCTCGAGGCGCAGCGCCGCGTCGCCCAGGGTGAACTCGGGCGCCACGTCGAGCACGTTGAGGGAAAAGCCGTACTGGGGATGAAACTCGGCGGTGCAAAACAGCAGCACCTTGAGACCCGCCGTCAACGTTCCCCCGGTCGCCCGGCGGAACTTGCCCTCCAGGGCGTAGCGCTCGCGCGCCCACACGGTCGCGCGGCACTTGGCGACCTCGCCTTCCTCGCCCAGCTGCACCAGATCGAGGTAGAGGTGGCGGCGGTCGGTCAGGGAAGCGATCTCGGCACGCACCCACACCGCGCCGGGCACCCCCCGCGCGATGACCTGCCCCACGTAGGCCAGCACGTCCGCGAGGTCGAGAAACTGCTCGGGTGGGCGGGGGGTCTCGCTCTTCTTGCGTCTGCGCCCGGTCACTGTCTGCCTCCCCTCACAGCCGCGCCCCGAGCACGCGGCCTGCCGCCGCCGCCCCCACGCCCAGGCCCACGCTGAGGGCGGCGTACAGCGCGGCCAGCCCCCCCGCCCCGCGCGTGAGCAGCTCGTCCAGCTCCACGCTGAAGGTCGAAAAGGTCGTGAACGCCCCCAGCACCCCGGTCCCGAAGGCCAGCCGCGCCGCCTCCGGCCACAGCCCGCGCCCCACCAGACTGAGGGTGAGGCCCAGCGCAAAGGACCCCACCACGTTGATGCCCAGCACCGCCCAGGGAAACCCACCGCGCGACACCAGCGGCCACAGCGCCAGTTGCACGCCGTACCGCGCGGCGGCCCCCACCGCGCCGCCCGCCATCACCCACAGCCACGCATTCATGGGGCTTGCGGCCCAACGGGGCCAGGAGTCGTCCCTGTCTGGCCCGGGCAGGAAAAGACAGTTGCCGGGAAAGGCGTGAGCGAACCGGCGCTTTCCCGGTTCGGGAACGTATGGGACGGGAACCGCATCACCGCCCCAGGGTACGCGCCCGGCGCGGCCAGCGCACCCTGCCCGGTCCACCCCAGCGCGCGTCCCTCACCCCCCAGTCCAGCGGGTAGCCTGTCTGCGATGATTCGCGCCAAGACCCTGACCGGCAGCGACCTGGAGTGGACCGGGCAGACCGGGCAGGTGTGGGTGGACGCGCAGGCGGTCACGCCGCCTGAGCTGGAGCGGCTGCGCGCCGCTTTTCCCCTCAACCGCCTGGCGGTCGAGGACGCGCTGGAACGCGGCCACTGGAGCCGCGCCGAGGCCTACCCCGAGCACACCTTCATCACCGTCCGCTCGTTCGCGCGCCCCGCCGAGGCGGACGAGTTCACCGAGCGCGTCAGCGTTTTCCTGTTTCCCGACGCGGTCCTCACCCTCAGCAGCCAGGGCACCCGCGCGCTGGAGGCGGTCTGGAAACTGCTGGGCCGAGGGAGCGTGAACACGCCGCCCGAGATCGTCTACGAGCTGCTCGACGAGACCGCCGACAGCTTCTTCGCGCTGGCCGACACCCTGGAGACGCGGGTGGACGCCCTGGAGGAGCGCGTCTTTACCGACGGGCGGCAAAACCCGGTCGGGGACGTGTTCGCCCTCAAGCACCTGCTGGCGCACGCCCGGCGTCTGGCGACCGACGCCCGCGAGGCGACCGCCCTGCTGGCCCGGCACGCGGACGGCGGCGCCGCCGACCTGGTGCGCTACCGCGACGTGCAGGACTCCTTTACCCGCGCCGCCAGCCGGGTGGACCTGCTGCGCGACCACCTCACCAGCCTGCTCGACCTGCACCTGAACCTGCAAAGCCAGCGCATGAACGAGGTGATGCGGACCCTGACCGCCGTCAGCGTGGTCTTCTTGCCGCTGACCTTCCTGGCGGGCGTGTGGGGCATGAACTTCCGGCACATGCCCGAGCTGCCCTGGCGTTACGGCTACGCGCTGGCCTGGGCGAGTTTCCTCTTGATCGCCGGGCTGCTGGCCTACCTGTTCAAGCGCCGGGGGTGGTGGTAAGGATGGGGGATATGGAGCTGAAGGTCGTCGGTCGTGAACATCTGCCCGGCGTCATGGCCCTGTGCGGGGCGGAAGGATACGGGTCGTACACGGAAGATGCCGGGATGACCTGGCGGGCGCTCACCAATCCCGGAGTCACCACCCTCGTCGCTGTACAGGGGGACCGGGTGCTCGGCGTGGCGCAGATGCTGGGCGACGGGGTGATTCAGGCCTTCCTCGTGCTGCTGGTCGTCCACCCGGAGGCGCGGGGAAGGGGCCTGGGGCGGCGACTCGTCGAGGAAACCTTCGCGCGGGCGGGGGGCAAGCGGGTGGACCTGCTCGCCGAGGAGGGTGCGGAGGCGTTTTACTCGCGGTTCGCGCACCGCCGTAAACCCGGATTCCGGCTGTATCCGGGGCTGCCCTCCTGATGCGCACCTAGACCCGCTCCAGCGCCGCGTGCGGCTCCGGCGGCAACTCCACGCGCACCCGGTCACCCGGCCGGACCACGCCCCCCGCCCGCACGACCCCCATCACACCCGCCTTGCGAATCAACCCGCCGTGCTCGTCCCGCCCCAGCACCGCCGCGAGCAATCCGGGCTGGAAGGCGCCGATCTGCGCGCAGGGATTGCGCAGGCCCGTGACCTCCACCACCGCCTCCCCGCCCAGATGCAGGCGGGTGCCCCTGGGCAGGCTCAGCAGGTCCACGCCGCGCGTCAGCACATTTTCGCCCAGGTCGCCGGGGCGCACCGTGAAGCCCTGCCGGGCCAGTTCCTCCAGCAGCTCGGCGTGCAGGAGGTGGACTTGCCGCAGGTTGGGCTGCTCCGGGTTCTGCGCCACCCGCGAGCGGTGTTGGACGGTCCCGCCCGCGTGCGCGTCGCCCGCCACGCCCAGCCCCGCGAGGAGCCGCACCTCGGGCTGAAGGTATTTGCTGAAGCTGTGGACCGGGCTGAGGCTGACCGCCTCCACGACCCCGGTCATTCCAGCGCGCCCACCCCGGTCAGGTGCCGCCCGACGATCAGGGTGTGGATGTCGTGGGTGCCCTCGTAGGTGTCCACGGTCTCCAGGTTGAGCATGTGGCGGATCACCGGGTACTCGGTGGTGATGCCGTTGCCGCCCAGCAGCTCGCGGGCCAGCCGCGCGCCCGTCAGCGCGACGCGGACGTTGTTGCGCTTGGCGAGGCTGACCTGCGCGAAGTTCATGCGGCCCGCGTCCTTGAGCTGCCCGAGCCGCCACGCCAGCAGCAGCCCCGCCGAGTGGTCGGTCGCCATGCGGACCAGCTTGTCCTGCACCAGCTGGCGCGAGGCGATGGGTTTGCCGAAGGTCGTGCGGCTGCCGGTGTACTCCAGCGCCGCCGCCAATACCGCCTCCAGCGCCCCCAGCGCGCCCCAGGCGATCCCGAAGCGGGCCGAGGTGAGGCACGAGAGCGGCGACCGCAGCCCCCCCGACCCCGGCAGCAGGTTGGCGGCCGGAATGCGGCAGTCCTCCAGCACGATCTCGCCCGTCACCGAGGCGCGCAGGCTCATCTTGCGCTCGATCTTGGGCGCGCTGAAGCCGGGCGCGTCGGTGGGCACGACAAAGCCGCGCACCACGCCTTCCTCGTCCTTGGCCCACACCACCGCGAGGTCGGCTTCCGGGCTGTTGGTGATCCACATCTTGTTGCCGTTCAGGACGTACCCGTCGCCGTCCCGGCGGGCGCGGGTCCGCATGGCGCCGGGGTCCGAGCCGCCGTCGGGTTCGGTGAGGCCGAAGCAGCCGATCAGTTCGCCGGACGCCAGGCCGGGCAGGTACTTCTGCTTTTGCTCCTCGGAGCCGTACTCGTGGATGGGGAACATCACCAGGCTGCCCTGCACGCTGGCGGCCGACCGCAGGCCGCTGTCCACCCGCTCCAGCTCGTACATCATCGCCCCGTAGGCGCTGTAGGACGTGCCTGCGCCGCCGTAGGCCTCCGGGGTGGTGGGGCCGAGCAGGCCCATCTGCCCGAACTGCCGCATCACCTCGCGCACGGGCAGCTCGCCCCGGTCCCACCAGTCGGCGATCTTGGGCAGCAGTTCCGCGTCGCAAAAGCCGCGCACGCTCTCGCGGATGAGTCTCTCGTCGGGCGAGAGCAGGTCGAAGACGGCGAATTCGTCGATCATGGGAGGCTCCGGGGGGTGGAAAGTGGGTTGTGGGAGGTGAGAGAGGACCGGGACGAGTCTACCCGCCGGGGAGACGGTACACGCGCCGGGCGTTCTCGTCGGTCACGCGCTCCAGCTCGCCCGCCTCCAGCCCGCGCAGCGCGGCGACGAACTCCAGCGTGTGGCGCACGTAGCCGGGGCGGTTGGGCTTGCCGCGTCTGGGCACCGGGGCCAGAAAGGGCGCGTCGGTTTCCAGCAGCAGCTGACTCAGCGGCACCGTGCGGGCCGCCTCCTGAATCTCGCGGGCGTTCTTGTAGGTCGTGTTGCCCGCAAAGCCGAAATACGCGCCGCGTTCGACGCCGCAGCGCCGCAGCCCCGGATGCCCCGAAAAGCAGTGCAGGATGACGGGAAGGTCCGGCCAGGCGGCCAGCACGTCCATCACGCCCCGGTGCGCCGAGTCCTGTCCGGCCTTGTCGCGCACGTGAATCACCAGCGGCTTGCCCACCCGCGCGGCGAGGTCGAGTTGCCACTCGAAGGCGGAAAGCTGCGCGGCCCGCCGGGTGTCGTCCCAGTAGTCGTCCAGCCCGCTCTCCCCGATGCCGACCACCCGGGGATGCAGCGCCAGGGCTTCGAGGTCGGTGCGGGCGTCCGGGCTGTCCTCCCCGCTGCTCGTCGGGTGCAGGCCCACGGTCGCCCACACGTCCGGGAACGTCTCGGCCAGCGCCACCGCGTTGCGCGCGTGCTCGGGGCTGGCGCCGATGCAGACCATCCCCGTGAGGCCGAGTTCGTCCCGCGCCGAGGCCGGGTCGTCCAGAAAATCGAGGTGGCAGTGGGTGTCGATCATGGGGGAGAGGGTACGCGGTGCGCGGGGGGCGGTGCGCGGCGCGGGGCGCTTTCCGGGGTCGCGCCGCCCGCTTCCCCCGGCCCACTCACCTCCCGTCAGTCCCCCCCCACCACTCTCATGAGGGGGGGGCGCTAGAGTGCCCGCGTGCTGAAAGTGGGGGTGTGGGTACTGGCCGGGCTGGCCCTGTTCGCGGCGGTGTTCGCGCTGCTGCCGGGCACGGGGGGAGGCGCGGCGCGCACCGGGGCGACGCTGGAGGGCGTGGCGCTGAACCTGTATCCGGCCCGCGACCCGGACGCCGTGTGGCGCTTTCAGGCCGGGCAGGTGACCAGCGATCCGCTGGCGGGCGAGACCCGGCTGACCGGGCTGTCCAACGGCGGGCGCTGGGTGCAGCGGCGCGGCGAGGGCGGCCAGCCTGCCGGAGCGCCGGTCCTCGACGCCACGCTGGACGCCCCCGACCTCACCATCGACGCGCAGGACAACATGCTGACCCGTCAGGCCCGCATCACCCTGGTGCAGGAGTGTGCGGACATCGACCTTCAGGGCACGCCGGGGCAGCCTGTGCGGGTCGAGCAGGGCGCCGGGTTCAGTGCCCCGCTGGCCAGGGTGGATGCACCGTCACTCAAGGCGCGGATTCCTCAACTGCGTATGAGCTTCGACTTTCAGATTCTGGACGCGGGCGCAGCGGAATTCAGCAGCGACCTCGACGCCACCGAGACCTGCGTGAACGGGAAACGTGTGACCTCCGACCCGCCGTCCCCCGCCCCTTCCCCGACAGGAGACCCGACATGAACCGAATGAAACTTCCCCTGCTGACCCTGGCGCTGGCCGCCACCACCGTCCTCGCCCAGGGCACCAGCGAGAAACGCATCATCAATATCCAGGGGGCGCCGCGCGGCGACCTGCGCACCGGGCCGCTGACCTTCAGCGGCAACCCCGTCAAGGCCACCGTGAGCAGCCTCCAGATTCAGGCTGCGCAGGCGACCCTGGCCGCGCCCCCCGGAACGCCCCTCACGACCGCCAAGGGCAAGCGCACCGCCAGCTTCAAAGACAACGTGCTGGTCACGCGCGGGCGCCTGACGGCCAAGGGCGGGCAGCTCGCCTACAACGAGGCGACCGGGCAGGGCGTGATGAGCGCTGGCCCCACCGCGACCTTCGTGCCCGAGGACAAGAGTAGCGGCGACACCGTCAACATCAGCGCCACTCAGATGAGCCTGGACGTGGACAACAACGTGTCCACCTCCACCGGGAACGTGCGCCTGACCAACGGCAACCAGAGCGGCCGGGCCGACCGGCTGATTTTCGACGAGGACCGCGAACTCGCCCAGCTCACCGGCAACCCCACCCTGACCCGCGCGGCCAAGGGCAACCAGAAGGAACTCACCATCACCGCGCAGGAGGTCCGCGCCCGCACGGCGGCCAACACGCTGTATGTGCGCGGCGGCGTGCGGCTGGTGCAGGGCACCCTGACGACCACCGGCAACGCCGTGTACTACGACGACAAGAAGAACGTCGCCTACGTGGTCGGCAACGCGGTCAGCGTGGACTCCAAGAGCAAGGTGACGGTTCGGGCGCCCGCCAGCGGGTACCTGGAGCAGCGCACCGATCTGGCGCGCGTGCGTGCCCTGAACAGCGCCTACCAGATTCCCACCGAGCAGTTCAAGCTGCGGACCGAATAGATGGGCGACGGGGGTAAGGTATGAGGATGCGGCGACCGCTGCTGCTGGCGCTGACCCTGCCCCTGGCCGTGGGGGCTGTCCTGCCGGTGTGGGTGCAGGCGCAGGAGACTCCGCCCTCCGTGTCCCCCGCCCCGGCGCCGTCCCCCCAGCCGCCCGCACCTGCCCCCGCGGAACCCGGGACGCCTGAGACGCTTCCAGCCGAGGCGGGGGCCGAGAACGCCAGCCTGGAACTCGTGCGCCGGGGGGGCGACGGCCAGGAGCGGCGCATCCGGGTGGTCCGCACCGGGACCAGCGACGAGACGGGCATCTTCACGATCTGCGGTCCGCAGGAGGGCGAGCCGGACGACGCGCCCAGCCTGCTGGTCTTCAGCGAGACGGGGCCGGGCGGCGTGCAGATCACCATCGACAAGAACCTGATCCGGGTGCCGCTGGCCCTGGTCACCCAGCGCCAGAGCGCCGAGGGCGAGGAGGGCAGCGACGGCCGCATCGAGGCCAGCGCCGGGACCGCCCGCTTTCTGGAAAACGCGCCCGAGGGCAAGACCGACCGCCTCAGCCGCTGCGCCGTGGAAGCCACCCCGCGCCCGGCTCCGAATACCGTGCTGGTCACCCAGGGCCGCACCGAACTCCAGGGCCAGCAATTGGTCTACGACGAGACGGACGGCATCGCCCGTATCGACGGCCCGATCACCTTCACCCGCCCCAGCGACGACGGTCCCCTGACCGGCACGGGCGAGCGCATCGAGGTGAACGTGGACGAGGAACAGACCGTTCTGGTCGGCAACGTGGTCCTGAACAGCGCCGGGGGCCGGGTCAGCAAGGCCGCCCGCGTCGAATACGACGACCAGGCCAACACCGCCCGCTTGATCGGCACGCCGGACCAGCCTGCCGAGAGCATCCAGGGCGGCGACGTGCTGCGCGCCCAGGAGCTGCTCTACGACCTCGACCGCAACGAGGTGGTGGCCCGCGCGGGCGAGGGCGGAACCATCACGGGTGAGTTTCAGGACGGGGAAGAGGGGAATCCTTCCACCTCGCCCACGCCCCCGACGACCCCGCCGCCGGGTGAGGCGCCGCCCCCGGTCAACCCGCCGCCAGAAACGCCGCCCTCCGCGCCCTGAACCTCGTCCCCGCTCCAGCAGCGGGGTTATCGCTGCCGCCCGGCGACCTCCTGCCACAGCTGCCGCACCGCGTCCACGACGGCTCCCGGCTCCTCCAGATGGACATAATGGTCCGGGTGCTCCACCCAGACGGCGCGGCTGCGGGTGGACGCGGCGAGCCATTCGAGATGCCGGGCGCGCCGGGCACGAAAGCGGGCGCTGAGCTGCTCCTGGGTCCGGCCCGGGGCCTCGGCGGGGGTGGGCGGCCGTGCAGGCGCAAGCAGCACCAGCGGCAGGCTCCCGAAGCTGCCCGGCGCCAGCTCGTCCGGTCCAAAAGGCGTCAGCGCCAGGGGTTCCAGCAGGGGTACGGGGGGCGGCGCGGAAAGGGGCGGCGGGGTCGGGTCCAGCAGCGCCAGACCGCCCACCCGCCCCGGACGGCGCCGCGCGTAGGTTGAGGCGAGCATGCCCCCCAGCGAGTGGCCGACCAGGACCGGTGGAAGGGGGCTGCGGAGCGCCTGAATCACGGCGTCCAGTTCCCCGTACAGGTCCGCCCAGGTCCGGTCATGGGCGGGCGCGGGGCTGGCGGCCACCCCAGCGCGGTCATAGCTCACCACCCGCGTCCAGGCCGAGAGGTCGGGGGCGATTCCCGGCTGCGGACTGCCAGGCACACCTCGCCAGTGGGGCAACGCCTCCTCCGGCAGGGGGAACGTCCACCACCAAGAGGCCGGGTCGCCCAGACCGGACAGCAGGACCAGGGCGGGGTCTCCCTGGCCCGCCCCGGTGACGGACACGGGCAGCCCGCCGTGGAGAACGCTGAAAGAACGGCTCAAGGGGAGACGGCCGCCTTGCTCAGCCCTGGCCCGATTCCGCCAGCCGCTGCCCTGTCTCGCGCAGCACGTCAGCGCTGGCCTCCAGGGCCGCCTGTTCCTCGGCGGTCAGGCTAGGCGCCAGGGTGGCCTCCACGCCCCGCCCGCCCACGATGCGCGGCAGGCTGAGGCAGACGCCGTAGTCGGCAGTGGGCGCGCTGATGGTGAGAACGGCGCGGCGGTCACCCAGAATCGCTTCGGTGATGCGGGCCAGCGCCGCGCCGATGCCGTAGTAGGTCGCGCGCTTGCCCTGGATGATCTCGGCGGCGGCGTCGCGGGTGCCGGCGTCGATCTCGCCGCGTACCGCGTCCGACCACTCCAGGCCGCGCGCCGCCATGAACTCGGCCACCGGCAGGCCCGCCACGCTGGCGGTGCTCCAGGCCAGGACCTCGCTGTCGCCGTGCTCGCCCAGCACGTAGCCGTGGACATGGGTGGCGTCCACACCCGCGCGCTCCGCGATCAGGTGCCGGAAGCGCGCCGAGTCCAGCACCGTGCCCGACCCCAGCACCGGCTGCCCCGGCGCGAGCTGGCCCGCCAGTTCGGTCAGGATGTCCACCGGGTTGGTGGCGATCAGCAGCACGGCGTCCGGCGCGTGCCGGGCCACCTGCGGAATCACCTCGCGGAAGATCGCAGCATTCTTGTCCAGCAGGTCCAACCGGCTCTCGCCGGGCTGCTGGTTGGCCCCGGCGGCGACGATGACCACCCGGCACTCCGCCAGGGCCGCGTACCCGCCGCTGCCCACCCGGGTACCGTGGCTGACTGGCGCGGCGTGCGCGATGTCCTGGGCTTCCGCGCGGGCGCGGGCCTCGTCCTTGTCCACCAGCACCAGGTCGCTGCACGAGCCGCGCAGCGTCAAGGCGTAGGCGGCGGTCGCCCCGACCAGCCCGGCCCCGAGAACCCCGACCTTCACCGCGTGGCCTCGCCGGGCAGGCGCACGGTCAGCACCGGCAGCGGGCTGCGCGCGACCAGTTTCTCGGCGCTGCTGCCCACGAAGAAGTGCTCGATGGCCCCGCGCGAGTGGGTGCCCACCACGATCAGGTCGGCCTCCCAGCGCGCGGCGGCGTCCAGCAGACCCGTCACCGGGTCGCCCACCAGCAGCTCGCTTTCCTCGCCCTCCTGCACCAGCCGCGCCAGGCGGCTCGCGTCGGCGTCCTCCAGGGTGTGCAGCAGCGAGGGGTCCAGGCTGGCCGGGGTCAGGCCGCCCATCAGGTCGGGCGTGGCGGTCACCCGCGCGTCGGTCACGTGGACCAGCCGCCGCCGCGCGCCGGGAAAGCGGGTGCGGGCCAGCTCCAGGGCGTGGTCGGCGGTGGCGGAAAAGTCGGTGCCGATCAGGATCCGCTGAAAGGAAGAACCCTCTGGGGCCGCGTCTGTCCCGGAAGCCTCGCCTCTGGCCGCCGTAAAAATCAGGGGGTCGGTCATGCGCCGAACGTACACCCGCCCCCTCCGCCGCGCCTGATTTGTGAAGGGCAGATGAAGACCGCAGGCGCCCGGCTGGCGCAGACTGCCCCATGCGACTGCGGAGTCTGGGGGCGGCGCTGACGGTGACGGGCAGCGCCCACCTGCTGAGCGTGGACGGCGGCGTGGCGGGCGCGCAGGTGCTGTTCGACTGCGGCCTCTTTCAGGGCGAGGCCGAGCTGGAGGCGCGCAACCGCGAGGCCTTTCCCTTCGACCCCGCCGAGCTGGCGGCGGTGGTCCTGACCCACGCGCATCTCGACCACGTCGGGCGGCTGCCGCTGCTGGTGCGCCGGGGTTACCGGGGGCCGGTGTACTGCACCGCGCCGACGGCGGCGCTGGCCGAGACGGTGTTGCTCGACTCGGCCCGCTTGCAGGTGGAGGGCTACCGCCACGCCCTGCGCCGCGCCCGCCGCGAGGGCCGCGAAGGCGAGGTGCCTGAGCCGCTCTACGACGAGGCGGACGTTCACCGCACCCTCGACCTGCTGCGGCCCACCCTGCGCTTCGGGGACACGGCGCGGGTGGGGCCGCTGCGGGTCACGCCGGGGCGGGCCGGGCACATCCTGGGCAGCGCCTCCCTGCTGGTCGAGCACGCGGGGGAGCGGCTGCTCCTCTCGGGCGACCTGGGCAACCGAGGGAGCGGCCTGCAACTCGATTTCGAGCCGCCGCCCCCCGCCGACGCGGTGGTGCTGGAAGCCACCTACGCGGGCCGCACCCACCGCGCCTGGCCCGGCACCCGCGCCGAGTTCGCGGACGTGCTGCGGGACAGCGTCCGGGCAGGCGGCAAGATCCTGATTCCGACCTTCGCGCTGGAGCGCGCCCAGCTCATCCTCGCGACCCTGCGCGACCTGATGGAGTCCGGCGAGGTCCCGCGCATCCCGGTCTTTCTGGATTCTCCGATGGCGGCCCGCGCCACCCGCGCCTATTTCGAGTACGGCGCGGAACTCGTGCCGCCCGTCCGCGAGGCGCTGGCGCGCGGTGAGGACCCCTTCCGGCCCTCCACGCTGCACGTCGTGCCCACCGGCGCCGAGTCGCGGCGGCTGCACCGCTACGACGGCCCCGCGATCATCCTGGCCGGCAACGGCATGATGACCGGCGGTCGCATTGGGCACCACCTGCGCTGCCACCTCGGAAAGTCCAGCACCCGCCTGGTGATCGTGAGTTACCAGTCGCCCGGCAGCCTGGGGGGCCGCATCCTCGCGGGCGCGCCGCGGGTGCAGATCATGGGCGAGGAGGTCGAGGTCCGCGCCCGGGTCCACACCATCGGTGGCTTTTCAGCCCACGCCGACCAGGACGACCTGCTGGCCTTTCTCGCCTCCACCGGCACCCCGCGCGTGTGGCTGGTCCACGGCGAGGTGGAGGTGATGGAGGGCTTTTTGCCGGTGCTCGCGGCGCGCGGCCTGACCGCCAACCTGATGCCCGACCACCACCCGGTCGATCCCCTCACGACGACTTTTCCGGGGGGCCGTCCGCCGGGGCTGCGGGATGGGGACAGGCCAGTGCGTGTACGGGACGAATAATTGAAACAGCGGCGATGGCCCCGAAAGTAGATCTACAAGTTGCCTCGACCGATGCCGACGGGCCTAAAGAAGGACATCGAGCCGCTCCACGACTGACCGCACATCCCCATTTCCACGCCAGCTAAAGTGGAAACGGACCTCTGAAAGCGGAAGGCTTTCTACTTCGCCTTGAGGCACGCCATCTTGATCCACCCGCCAGATATCCACATGATCAAAGGGCCTGGAGTGGGTGGAGAAACCGACAAAAATCAATGTGGTATCGCCGGACGAGCTACCGGGGACCACTTCTATCCAGTCGAGGTTCGCGTATGAGCTTTTCAGGCGGGAGAGAGGTGGTAAGTCAATGGCCTGCGGTGGATCAGGTAGGCCCCAGCGAATCGTGTTCTCGACAATATTGCGGTAGAGGGCTTCCTGAATCGAACCCCAGTCGTCGTAGCTGTCGGGTTCACGCCAGGGGATGTGGCTGCGCTCCATGACAGGAATCAACGCTATCAGGCTCTCACGAAAGAGATTCATCAATTCTGTGACTGTCGTGTGCCAGCGTTCCTTCACAAGTCTCCTAACTGATTTTTCGCGATCTACTCGGCCTTGGCCTTCAGGTTGGGCTCGAGGGTTCCCGTTTATTCTCTGTTGCTGGTGGACTGCGCTGTCAGCCGCAGCAGCTCGGCATACACCCGGGCCGTAACTGCCGCGTCTTCCAGCGCGTCGTGCGCCCGGTACGCGAATCCGAAGTGCCCGGCAAGCCGGTCGAGGCCGGTGCCCACCTTGCGCGGCAGCAGCCCCGCGTGAATCAGGAACTGGGCGCTGAGCTTGGTGTCCACCCGCCCGCGGCGAAAGAGGGTGGACAGGTCGGGCAGCAGCGGGCGCAGAAAACCGGTGTCGAAACTCAGGTTGTGCCCGCCCAGCATCACCCGGCCCGCCTCCCGGGCGTAGGCGCGGATCGCGTCAGCCACCTCCTCCGGGGGCTGGGCGGCGGCGTCGTGCGCGGCGAGGTCGATGCCGTTGACCGCCATCGCGTCGGGTTCCACGTCGTACTGCGCGTGGCGCAGCCGCAGGTGCAGCGGCCGGGTGACCTCGCCCGCCGGGGTCAGGGTGACCAGGCCGACGGTGAGCAGCGGGTGGTGGGCCGGGTCGCGCCCACCCGTCTCGGTGTCCACGAACACGACCGGCTGGTGCAGCGCGGGCAGGGAAGAGGTGGAGGGGTCGGGCATGCTCTAGCCTGGCACGCCCACCTGCCGGGGGCGGGCGCACTTTTCACGTTCTGCCTTTACCCTGGGGACCGATGAAACGCCTCCTGTGCCTGGCCCTGCTGCCCCTTTCCCTCGCCGCCTGCGGACAGAGCGGCATCGAGGGCCTGAAGACCTTCGAGTACCAGGGGGGCGACCACCGCACCGGCTCGCTGGTCTACGCCGAGACCCCCCCGGCGGGCGGCGCCCACAACGCGAGCTGGCAAAACTGCGGCGTGTACGACCAGCCGCTTTACAACGAGTACGCCGTCCACAGCCTGGAACACGGCGCCGTGTGGGTCACCTACCGTCCCGACCTGCCGCAACAGGAGGTGGCGGCCTTGAAAACCCTGGTCGATGGCCGCCCCTACACCCTGCTCAGCCCCTACGAGGGCCTGCCCAGCCCGGTCATGATCAGCGCCTGGAACGCCCAGCTGCCGGTCGAGAGCGCCTCCGACGAGCGCCTGGGGGTCTTTCTCGACAGGTACGAGCAGGGGCCGACCGCCCCCGAGCGCGGCGCGGCCTGCTCCGGCGGATACGGGGGCACGCGCTGAGGCTCAGGCGGGTTCTTCCCCCGTCGCCACTGGCCGCGCCTCGTCGCTGACCCAGTCGCTCCACGACCCGGCGTACAGGCGGTTGTCCGGCCCCAGCGGCACCCCCGCCAGCTCGCGCGCCAGCAGGTTCGGGGTGGCCGAGATGCCGCTGCCGCAGTAGGTGATCGTCGGGGCGTCTCCGGCGCGGAGCCGCGCGGCCTGCGCCTCGGCGCCGCGCCAGTGGCCGCGTTCGTCGAGCGCCCCGGCCCACTCACGGTTCACGGCGCCGGGAATATGCCCGGCCTTGCGGTCGAGCGGCTCCACGTCGCCCCGGTAGCGGGCCGGGGCGCGGGCGTCGATCAGGAGGGTGCCTGCCGCCCGGCGCTGCACGTCCTCGGCAGTGGCGACCATGTCAGGCTGCACATCGGGCGTGAAGGTCGTGGGCGCGTGGTCGGGTTCCTGGGTGCTGGGCCGCCCGCCCGCTGCCAGGAAGGCGGGCCAGCCGCCGTCAAGCACGTAGACCTCACGGTGCCCCAGCCAGCGCAGCAGCCACCACGCCCGCGCGGCGTAAAAGCCCTGCCCCGTGCTGGGATCGTCGTAGGCGACGACCACATGGGCATTGCCGATGCCCACGCCCCCCAGCCACCTTGCCAGCGCCGCCGGGTCGGGCAGCGGGTGGCGCCCGCCCGCCCCGCCCGGGCGCACCGGGCCGCTCAGATCGGTTTCCAGGTCGGCGTAGACCGCGCCGGGCACGTGGCCTGCCAGGTAGGCCAGACGGCCCACCAGCGGGTCGGTCAGGGCGTAGCGGCAGTCCAGCACCCGGACCCGGGGGTCCGTCAGGTGCTCGGCCAGCCAGGCGGCAGATTTGAGCGGAGCGCCGGGGGAGGTCATGCCCTCAGGCTACCGCCTTGGGAAGGGCGACAAAAAAGCCGCCTCCTCGGGCGGTGGTCCGGAGAAGGAGAGGCGTCCCCATGGTGTTCAGCGCGGCCTTCAGCCCTGCCCGGAGGTCAGCCCATAGCCGCTCGGGTGGCGGGACAGGACGTTCCGCGTGACCCTTGCGGCCGCCCGGGCGAACGGGCCACCCGCCGAGGCCGGTGGGGCGACCAGGGAAGGGGCGGCCACGCATCCGGCGGGCCGCCCCCTTCCCTGGTGCCGTCACCCGGTCGGCCGCTAGCGGGCCACCTCCACCGCGCGGCTCTCGCGCACCACCGTGACCTGCACCTGACCGGGGTATTCCATGTCCTGCTCGACGCGCCCGGCGATCTCGCGGGCCAGCAGGGTGGCCTGGGCGTCGGTGATCTTGTCCGGCTGCACGATCACGCGCACCTCGCGCCCCGCCTGGATCGCGTAGGCCTGCTGCACGCCGGGAAAGGCGACGGCGATCTGTTCGAGCTGCTCGAGCCGCCGCACGTAGGCTTCCAGCTCCTCGCGCCGCGCGCCGGGCCGGGCCGCGCTGATCGCGTCGGCGGCGGCGACCAGGACCGAGTAGAGCGTCTCGCCGTTTTCCGGGTCGTGGTGGTGGGCGATGGCGTCGATCACCTCCTGGGGTTCCCCGAATCTCTTGGCGAGGTTGATCCCGATCTCCACGTGGGTGCCCTCGATCTCGCGGTCGATGCTCTTGCCCACGTCGTGCATCAGCCCGGCGCGGCGGGCCAGGGCCGCGTCCAGGCCCAGTTCGTCGGCCATGATGCCGGTCAGGTGCGCGACCTGCACCGAGTGCTTGAGGACGTTCTGGCCGTAGCTGGAGCGGAAGTACATCCGGCCCAGCAGCTGCACCAGCCCCGGCTTGATGCCCACCACGCCCGCCTCGATGGCCGCCTCCTCGCCCTGGGTGTGCATGAAGGTCTTCATCTCGTCCTGCGCCCGGTGGACCATCTCCTCGATGCGGGTGGGATGGATGCGCCCGTCGGCCACCAGCGCGTCCAGCACGTGCCGGGCGACCTCGCGCCGCACCGGGTTGAAAGAGCTGAGAATCACGGCCTCGGGGGTGTCGTCGATAATCAGGTCCACCCCCGTCAGCGCCTCGAAGGCGCGGATGTTGCGCCCCTCGCGCCCGATCAATCGGCCCTTCATCGCGTCGTTGGGAATCGGCACGACCGACACGCTGAGCTGCGCGCTCGTCTCGGAGGCGCTGCGCTGAATCGCCTGGGCGATCACCTGCCGGGCGGTGCGCTTGGCCTCGGCGGTGGCCCGCTCGGTCATCGCCTTGATCCGGATGGCTTTTTCTTCCTCCAGCTCGGCGTCGAGCTGGGTGAGAATCTGCTCGCGGGCCGCTTCCGGCGAGAGGTTCGCGACCTCGTAGAGCCGCAGGTCGGCCTGCCGGGCGCGTTCGGCCAGCTCGGCTTCCTGGGTGGAAAGCGCCCGCAGGGCCTCTTCCAGCCGCTCTTCCAGGGCGTCGAGCTTGTCGCCCCGGGCGTCGAGCTGTTCGGCGCGGCGGTTGAGGCGCTCGATCTCGCGCTTGAGTTCGTCGCGCTCGCGGCGGGTCTCCTGGCGGTCGGCGCTGAGGGTCTCGCGCTCGCGGGCGGCGTCCTGAAGGGCGCGGGTGCGCTCGGCCTCGGCCTGGGCGCGCAGGCTCTGGGCCTGTTCGCGCTGGGCCTCGAGCGCCTGGGCGCTCTGGCGCTCACGGTCCTCGGCGTCCTGAAGGCGGCGGGCGGCGTCTTGCCGGGCCTGTTCGGCCTGATGACGCAGCTGCCGGGCCTCGGCTTCCGCTTGAGCGCGGATGCGTTCGGCCTCGGCGCGGGCCTCGCGTTCCAGCCGGTCGTCCTGGGCGGTCCGTTCCCGCTGGCCGCGCGACTGCCCGCTGAAAAACCCGCCTGCCAACCCTCCCAGGAGCGCCAGAATGACGTACATGATGGTCACGGTGGCTCCTTTCCTTGCGTTGGTGTCAGAGGAGCGCGCCGCCTGCTGTGGGCCGGGGCGCGCCCGGTGAGAGAAATAAGGTGATGCGGCGGGTGTGGGAGAAGACCCGCACCGGCAGTCTAACTCCCGGCGTCTGGAGCGCGCGGTGCCGGGCCGGGCGAGCGGCCCCCGGCGCCGCTCAGGGCCGCCCGTTCCTGCGGCGTGACGGGGGCCAGCCCCAGCCGCAGCAGGTAGGGCCGCCCGCTGCCCTGGGCCTCGTGGGTCAGCGTCAGGGGGCGCAGGCGCATCAGCAGCCGGATCAGCTCGGCCTGCACCTCCCGCGCCTCGGCCTCGCTGAGGGTCACCGCCGTCTCGGCGTTCAGGAGCAGGCCCTGGGGTCCCTGGTAACGCACGCCCGCGTCGATCAGGGCCGCGTCCTCGTAGCTCTGGTCCACCTGCACCTGCCCCTCGGGAGCCAGGTACAGCCGCACGCCCCACTGCCGTCCGCCGCCCTGCTCGCGGTGCAGCCGCTCGAACTCGCGGGCGAAAGCCTCCAGGAAAAGCCGCTCGTGGCGCCGGGCGTGATCGGCGCCCAGCTCCCCCAGGGCCGCCGCCCCCGTCACCGAGAACGGCACGAAGAAAGCCGGGGCGACAGCGGCGTACACCTTCACCGCCCGGCCCGCCCGCTTTTGCTCGCGCACGAGCCGCAGCAGGCCCGCCGCGCACAGCGCCCGCACGTCGCGGTGGACGGTCCGCAGGTCCAGCTCCAGACGGCGCGCGGCGCCCGCCACCGTCTGCTCCCCGGCCAGAAAGGCCCCCAGAACCTGCCGCACCCGCCGGTGGGTCAGCAGGCGGACGGCGGCGGGGTCGGTCACCGGCAGGGCGCTACTCACACCCCGAGCTTACCGTGCGAGTAGGTCGTGGAGGAGGCTGGGGCATGACCGAGCTGCTGGACCTGACCCCCCGTTTCCGCACCTTCCACGCCGCCGCGCAGGGGGCCGAGCCGGAGCGGCGCTGGGCGCTGTGGCAGGACCTCTACGGGGTCGCCGCCGTGCCCCCGACCCCGCAGGGCCAGCGGCTGGCCCGCGAACTGCTGGACGCCGCCTGGGACCGCTACGGGAAGCTGCCGGACGACCTGAGCGCGCAAGCGCGGCGGCTACACAGTCAGGACGCCGGGGCAGCCGCGAGGCCTTCGGCCCTGTTGGGGGCGCCGGTGCCCTCCCACCGTCTGGTCGCCTATGTCGGCGGCTTCGAGGACAACGCCTTTGCCTTCAGTGACCCGCTGCCCACCGTGTGCCTCCCGGTCGAGACGGCACCCGAGAAGGCAGAGGTTTTTCTCACGCACGAGCTGGCGCATCTCGTCCACCACGCCCTGAGTGGCGGCGCCGGGGGGTGGACCCGCACTCTGGGCGCCACCATCGTGCAGGAGGGCCTGGCGACCCGGGTGACGGACGCGCTGCATCCCGGGGCACCCCTGGCCTGGCGGATCGGGGAAGCCGGGTGGCTGGCCGCCTGGGAGGTGCAGCGCGTCCATCTGCTGGCCGACGCCCTCCCGCGCCTGTCCGCCTGCGACGACGCGACCACCCTGCGCTTCATCCTGCCGCACCCTGAGCTGACGCTGGAACGCGGTGCCTACGCCCTGGGCTGGTGGCTGGCGGGCGAGTGGCTCGCGGCGGGCCGGACCCTCGCGGCGCTCGCGCGGGTGCCCGAGCGGGAGCTGCCTGCCCTGGTCCAGACCTGGCTGGCTCGGTGAAGCCCAGCCCCTGAGACGGGGGGGGCCTGCTCAGTTCACCCCGCGCCCCCGGCCTGCCCACAGCTCGCCGCGCAGCAGGAACTTCTGGAACTTGCCGCTGGCCGTCTTGGGCAGCTCGTCGCGGAAGACGTAGTGCTTGGGCGCCTTGTACCCCGCCAGATGCTCGCGCACATGCGCGGTAAGTTCCTCGGACGTGGCGGCCTGCCCGGCGTGCAGGGCGACAAAGGCGCAGGGCACCTCGCCCCACTTCTCGTCGGGCTGGGCGACCACCACCGCCTCGCGGACGGCCGGGTGCGCGTACAGCACGCCCTCGATCTCGACCGAGCTGATGTTCTCGCCGCCCGAGATGATTACGTCCTTGTTGCGGTCGCGAATCTCGATGCGCCCGTCGGGGTGACGCACCGCCACGTCCCCGGTGCGAAACCACCCACCCTCGAAGGCCCTGGCGGTCGCTTCCGGGTTGTCGAGGTACCCGTGCATCACCAGGTTGCCGCGCACCAGGATCTCGCCCAGCGTCTGGCCGTCGGCGGGCACGGGGGCCAGCTCGGGGGTCATCACCTCGACCTCCCCGGCCAGCAGCATCTCGAAGCCCTGGCGGGCGATCAACGCGGCGCGCTCGGGAGTGGGCAGCGCCTTTTCAGCGTCCGAGAGTTCCGCCACCGTGATCAGCGGACTCGTCTCGGTCAGGCCGTAGACCTGAATCACCTCGAAGCCCAGGGCGCTCATGTCCGCAATGGTGCGCGCGTGGGGCGGGCTGCCCGCCGTCGCCACCCGCACGTGCCGGGGCGCGGGCCGGGCGGTGAGGGGATCGGTGATCATGCTCAGCACCGTGGGCGCGGCGGCGAGGTGGGTCACCCCGTAGGTGTGGACCGCCTCGTGTATCGCGTCGCCGCGCACCTGCGGCAGCGTCACGTGGGTCGCCCCCACCCCGAAAGGACTCCACACCCCGCCCCAGCCGTTCGCGTGAAAGTCGGGCAGGGTGTGCAGGTAGACGCTGTCCCCGCCGAAGTGCAGGTAGTACAGCGTCTCCACCGCGTTGAGCATGGAGTTGCGGTGCGTCAGCATCACGCCCTTGGGGCTGGAGGTGGTCCCCGAGGTGTAGTTGATCGTGAGGATGCTGTCCTCGTCGGTCACCGCGTAGGGCAGCGGCGAGGGGTCGTGGGCACCCAGCCGCGCCTCGAAGTCGGTGCCCTCGCCCATCACCCACAGCGGGAGACCGAGGTCGCGGCAGGTCTGCTCCACCTTCGGCGCGAGGCTGCTGTCGGCCAGGACCAGGCTCACCCGCGCGTGCCGCAGCTGAAAGGCGTATTCCTCGGGCACCAGCCGGGTATTCAGCGGCACCAGTACGCGCCCGGACCACGGCACGCCCGCATAGGCCAGCAGGCCCTCGTGGGTGTTGGGCGAGAGGACGGCCACCCGCGCCTCCGCCGGAACTGCCGCCGCCACCGCGCGGGCGAGGCGGTAGATACGCTCGCCCCACTCGCGGTAGGTAAAACTCGGACCGCCGGGTTGCCGCACCGCCGTGCGCTGCGGGTAAGTCTTGAGGCCGCGCCGAACGAGGTCCAGCGGCGTCAGGGGCGTCTTCATGGGGCACCTCCGGAAAAGAGTGGGAAGGGGTGTGGCCCCACTTTAAGCCGGAGAAAGGCGCCCGGGGCGTTACGTCTCCGGGGACGGCCCGACGGCCCGCAGCGGTCCGCCGCCCTCAGCGCAGGTACTCGCCGAAGTAGCCCAGCATCTCGCGCCGGGCGTCGCGGCTGGCGAAGGTGTCCGCGATCCGGCCCTCCCGTAGCAGGAAGCTGTGCGGCTCTCCCTGGTACACGCTGAGCTTGAAAGGCTTGTTCGCGGCGTCGAGCTTCCCCGCGTAGCTGTAGATGGAGGCGATGGGGCTGGGCTGGTCGCGGGTGCCGTGGAGGATCAGCATGGGTGCTGTGAGCTGACCGATCAAGGCGGTGGGCGCCTGCGGTTTGGCCGCCGTGCCCCCCTGATCGGGGAAGCCGTACCACGCCACGCCCGCCTTGAACGCCTTGATCTGCGGCAGCAGGAGCATGGTGTAGCGCCCGCCCGCGCAAAAACCGGTCAGGCCCACCGCGTTGATGTTCACGTCGCGCCGGGTGCCCAGGTATTTCAGGCCGTCTTCCACCAGCGTCTTCACGGTCGCGTCGCTGGGTTCCTGCTCGAAGGTCTGCCAGCCCAGCGCCAGCGTCACGTAGCCTGCGGCGGCCATCTGGTCCACCAGGTCGCGGTAGCCCTGCTCCAGCCCCCGGAAGGAATGCAGCAGGATCACGGCGGGCTTGGGGGTGGCGGACGCAGGCGCGGCGAGGTAGCTCTTGTACGCCCGGCCTCCGCTCGTGACATTCACGTCTGTTCCCCGTACTGCCTGTCCCAGCGCGGCGGTCGAGAGGGCGAGGGCGGCCAGCGTCAGCGTGTGCTTGAGCATGGTGGAGACCTCCGCCTTTCAGCGTACCCGGCGCGGCGGGCGCAAGTTGTCAGGGGAGGCGCAAAAGCGTCAGGGCCGGGAAAGTCTCAGCGCCGCTTGCCAACCCTCCCGCGTCACCCGCGCCAGCACCGTGAAGGTGCCGTCCGCTCGGGGCCGCAGCACCGCCGCTTCGCCCTCGGCCAGCATCCAGCCTGTGCTCAGACGCAGGTTCTGCTCGTGGGTCACGATCACCGTGTTCGTGCCTGTACGGGGTGGCACCCGGAGCAGTGTGCGCAGGTTGGCTGTCACCCGCTGGCGGTCGGCTTCGGTGCCGGTGCGGAAATAAGGATTGTTCAGCGCGGGCGTGGGCGTCACCCGCCCGGCGAGCAGCGCGGCGCTGTCGCTGTTCCGGCAATACTCGCCGCTCAGGACGGTGCCGAGGGGGATACGGAGTTCCCGCAGCAGTCGCCCCACCTCACGGGCATTCGCGCGGCCCTGGTCGCTGAGGTTCCGCTGGGTGGCGCAGTCGCGGGGCGTGACGTTCGGCGCGTCGGCCCCCTCGGTGTCAAAGTGCCGGAAGTACAACACCAGTCCCCCGGAACGGAGTTGGGTCACCAGCGCGGGGTCAGCTCCTCCGGCACCGCAGGCGGCTGGGCAAGGGCGGAGGCGGCCACCAGCAGTGCCGGGAAGAGGCAGAGGGCACGCATGACCCACCTTAGACTCCCGCCGGGGCCGTAGACCGTGTCGGGCCATGCAACAAAAAAAGCCCCAGCTTTCGCCAGGGCCTTTCTTGCACAGCGGGTTACTTCTGCGCGTGCACTACGAGCTTCATCGGAATGGTGACTTCCGGGTGCGCGCGGTAGGCGATGTCGTACTCGCCGATGTCCTTGACGGTCTTGGGCATCTCGATCTTGCGGCGGTCCACGTCGAAGCCGAGGCGGTCGAGCGCGTCGGCCACGTTGGCGTGGGTCACGGCGCCGTAGATCTTGCCTTCGCCCGCACGGACGCTGAGTTCCACGGCCACCCCGTTGAGGCGGCTGGCGAGGTCCTCGGCCTTGGCCTTCTCCTGCGCCTGGGTCTTCTGGCGCGAGCGGATCTGGGCTTCCAGGGTCTTCATGTTGGCGGCGTTGGCGGGAGCCGCCACGCCCTGCGGAATCAGCCAGTTGCGGGCGTAGCCGGGCTTGACGTTGACCACGTCGCCGGTCTTGCCCAGGCGGCCGGGTTCAAGAAGGATCACTTGCATTTCAGGGTCCTCCTTACTTGCGGACCAGCTTCTCGGTGTAGGGCAGCAGCGCGAGCTGGCGGGCGATCTTGATCGTCTGCGAGATGCGGCGCTGGTGCTTGGCCGAGAGGCCGGTGCGGCGGCGGGGGAGGATCTTGCCGGTATCACTGACGAACCGGCGAAGCATCTTCACGTCTTTGTAGTCGGTGATCTCCAGCTCTCCGATGGAGAAGGGATCAACCTTGGGCTTGCGGGGCCGCTTGGGTCCCTTGCCGCGCGGCTTGCGCTCGGCGTTGTTTCCT
The DNA here is from genome assembly GCF_014201885.1 of Deinococcus budaensis. Classification (NCBI taxonomy): domain Bacteria; kingdom Thermotogati; phylum Deinococcota; class Deinococci; order Deinococcales; family Deinococcaceae; genus Deinococcus; species Deinococcus budaensis. Next base: position 86,273 of record NZ_JACHFN010000015.1, read on the forward strand.
TGGGTCATGGGTGTTCCTCAGACCCTGCCCGCTTAAAAGGGCAGGTCTTCTTCTTCCGGCGGGAAATCGTCGAGACCTTGATCAATATCCAAGCCCCCCGAACGGGTCCCCGTGGTCGCCGCCCGGCTTCCCTGCGCGCGGCTGGCGCCGGCAGCAGTGGGCTGGGGACGCGCCGAACTGCTCGCGGTCTGCGTGCGAGGTCCGGCGGGGGTGGCTGCGGCACTGCCGGTGGCCGCGCCTCGGGAAAGGGCTTCGACTCGCGTCGCCTCTACTTTGGTGGAGTTGCGCTTCTGTCCCTCGCGGTCGGTCCACGCCTCGTTCACAAGTCGGCCCTGCACCAGGACGGGATCGCCCTTCTTCAGGTCCTTCATGGACTCGGCGAGGTCACGCCACAGCGTCACGTCGATCCAGTGGGTCTTTTCCTGCTTCTGCCCTTGCCGGTCGTTCCAGGTCTCGTTCACGGCCAGGCCGATGCCGAGCACCGCGTCCCCGGCGGGGGTGTAGCGCAGTTCGGGGTCGCGGGTCACGTTCCCGATCACCACCACTTCGTTCATGCCGCTGCCCATACGGACGCCGCCTCCGGCATCCTGCACGAGTTCGGGCGCGTAGCCGAGCTGCTCGATGCGCCCTGCCTTCACGCGCACCATGCTGCGTTTGCCACCTTCAGGCGCTTCCCACTGGCTGTACTCCAGGCCGCCTTCGACCATCACGGCGTCGCCGCCCTTGAGGCCCTTTTCGGCCTGCCACTCGGCGGGTTTGCCGAGAATGGAGACGCGGTGATACCAGGGGAGTTTGCGCTCGCGTCCGTCGTTGCCGATCACGTGGTCTTCCCCGGCGACAGTCGCTTCAAAGACGGCGACGCCGCTGGGCGTGTAGCGGAGTTCGGGATCGCGGGCGAGTGCGCCGATCAGGTAAACGTGGTTCATGCCTCGGGCCATGACTGGGTCTCCTTTGTTCTAGCTGGCGAGATAACTGGGGCGAGTACGTTGCTGGCTTTTGCGGCCCTTGCGGGATAGTCCCACGATAACAAACCGGCCGCGTTACGTCAATGGCGTAACGGATGAAGGCGGCTCAGGCCTTCTTGGTCTTCCATTCCGGGCGGTCCTTGACCACCAGAATGCGGCGCACGTTGTCGCGCAGGCGCAGGCTGGCGGCGATGTCCTTTTCAGGGTTGCCCCCGGCGCGGATGGTGTACATCAGGTAGTAGCCCTCGCGGTCCTTGCCCACCGCGTAGGCGAGGCGGCGGTTGCCGACGTCGTCGAGGTTGGCGATCTCCGCTCCCGCGTTCTTCAGCGTCGTCTCGATGTAGTCGCGCTCGATTTGCACCTGCTCGGCGCTGAGGTTGGGGTTCAGGATCAGGTTCAGGTCGTACTGGTTCATGGTTCACCTCGCTCTACGCCCCCGCAGGCCGAGTGCCCCTCCACATGGGGAAGCCTCGCCGGGCGGCGCAACTGGCAACTGTAGCAGAGTGGACGCGCCCTTGCCAGAGCGTCCTGGCCCATGCCTGGAGCAGGCCGGCCGGGTACGCTGGGGCATGAGCGACAGCGCCGGGGCAGAGCAGCCGCAGAACTGGGCCGAGGGCATCCTCGACATCCTGAGAGAAGCGGTGGAGGGCGGCGTGCCGGGACAGGGCACAGCTTTTCTGGACGGCACGGCGGCGGACGGCAGCGGCAACCACGGCCTCCTCGCCACCCTGGCAAGCCTCAGCGCCGAGCAGGCCAGCCGCGAGGTGAACGGCGCGACGGTGGCCGGGCACGCGCGGCATACCGCCTTTCACATGGAAGTCGTCGTGCGCTGGGAGCGGGACGGCGACCGGGGACCTTTCGACTGGAAGGGGAGCTTCCACCCCGCGCAGGTGGGCGAGGAGGAGTGGGAGGAGGTCCAGCAGCGGGTGCGCCGCGCCTACGACGGGCTGACGGCCTTTGCTCGGACCCAGGCGAGTCGGGAGGCCAGTGGGGACGCGACCGGGGGGCTGGCCGGGGCCGTCGCGCACGTCGCCTATCACCTGGGGGCCATCCGGCAACTCGTGAAGGCGGTGGGGGCCGGGGCGTGATCCGGCCTTTCGTCCCGGCAGACGCGCCCGCCTGGGTGGCGCTGTCGAATCTCGTGCTGGGCCGCGCGGTTACCCTGGAGTCTTTTCAGGCGGAGGAGGCCCGCCGCGATCCGGCGAAGCCCAGCCGCCGCTGGGTCTGGGAACGCGGGGAAGAGCTGCGGGGAGGCGCGCACCTGTACGCCTTTCCCTTCGATCCGCCGGGCTCCTTGCACGTCAGCCTGTTCGTTCACCCGGACGCGCGGGGCTGGGGCGGAGGAAGTGCGCTGTGGCAGGCCGTGGAGCAGGCCGCCGCAGAAACAGGAGCGGCCGGACTCGCCGCCGACGTGCTCGATACCGACCCGGGCAGCCTGGGCTGGGCCGAGCGCCGCGGCTTTCGGCAGCACGCCCACCGTTTCGCCTCCGAACTCGACCTGACGGCCTTCGACGAGAGACCACACCTCGCGGCGCTGGCCCGGGTGCAGGCGCAAGGGGTGACCTTCACCGATCTGGTGGGGGCCGACGCGGCGACCCTGGACCGCTACCTGCATTTCGTGGCGGACCGCCTGACCGAGACGCCCGATCTCGCCGGGCATCCGCGTTGGCCCCTGGAGCAGGTGCGCGGGATCCTGCACCTGGACCACGACCCACGCCCCGACTGGCTGGTGCTGGCGGTGGGGCCGGACGGGCGGTGGCTGGGCACGACCGCGATGGTCCGCTACCGCGCCCTGGCCTACAACGAACTCACGGCGGTCCATCCGGCGGCGCGGGGACGGGGGCTGGCGCTGCCGCTCAAGCTGCACGTGGTCCGGCGGGCGCGGGAGGCGGCGCTGGCCGTGATGCGCACCAACAACCACGCCGCCAACGCGCCCATGCTGGCCGTCAACCGCCGCCTGGGATTCGTGGCCCAGCCGGGACGGTACGAGCTGCACCGGACCCCGGAGGCTACCTCCGGCGTTTGAAGGGGTTCCAGCGCCCGCCCGCACCCTCCGGCTCCGGTTCAAGGGCCGCCGCCAGCCGGGCGCAGGGGGCAGAGGGGCCGTGGCGCCCGATCTGCCGGGGCGTGGGGGCCTCGTCCGGCAGGCTCTCGTGCGCCGACGGGTCCTCGCCCAGGCTGTCCAGCAGAGCGCCGCGCAGCGCGTCGGCACTCGGGCGGTCGGGGGGCCGCTTGGCGAGGGCAAGTTCGGCCAGGCGCGCCACGGGCCGGGGCACCTCGGGGTTCAGAAAGGACAGCGGCGGCGCAAAGCGGGTCAGGTGCGCGCCCATCAGGTCCTGGTAGCTCTCGCCCTGGTGGGGCCGCTCGCCGCCCAGCAGCTCGTAGGCCAGGATGCCCAGGCTGTATACGTCGCTGGCGGGGCTGCTGCTCCCCCCCCGGTAGATCTCGGGCGCCATGTAAAAGGGACTGCCGCTCGCCTCGCCCCCCTGCGCGCTGAAGTAGGCGCTGCCCAGGTCGCCCAGCGCCGCGCGCCCGCCTTCCAGATACACGTTCTGGGTCTTCACGTCCTGGTGAACGGCGCCCAGGCGGTGCAGGTGCGCCAGACCGGACGCCACGTCGGCCAGCACCCGCAGGGCGTTCTCCAGCGGCAGCCGCGTGCCGGGCTGACGCTCCAGCACGTCGCTGAGGGCGCCTCCCGGGTAGTAGTGCAGCGCCACGAAGGCCCGGGGACCAAAGGCCGTCCCCGCATACCCGCGCACCAGCCGGGGATGACGGAACTGAAGGGTCAGCCGGACCTCGTTGCCGAAGCGGGCGGCGGCTTCCGGCGTCCCCAGCGTCTCTTCCAGCGGAATCTTGAGCGCCACCTGCCGCCCCTCGGGGTCCCGCGCCAGATGCACCAGAGACGTGTGGCCGCGCCCCAGCAGATGCAGGAGCTTGTAACCGGGAATGGAGCGGGCAGGGGTCATAGGAAGAAATCCGGGGCGTGGAGAGAAGGGCGCAAGCCTTCCGGGTCAGGCCCGAGTCTGCCCAGCCTAGCGGGGTCGCTGTCACGCAACTCTGTCCGGCGGGTGAAACCAGGCTTCCATTAAGCTGGCTTAAAGAAAGGGGCGAGCGCCACCTCGCCAGACCAAACTGAAGGGAGGAAAGCGGCCGAGCTGGCCCCTGCTGTTCCTCCCTCCAGTCCGGTTCATCCGGAGTGTCGCTGGTTGCGCCTGCTACTCGTCGTCTCCGGCGTCCTCGGCGGCGCGTTTGCCCGCCATCCACTCCAGACCCGCCCACATCAGGTCGTCGAGGTCGCCGTCGAGCACCTCGTCGGGGTTGTGCTTCATCAGGCCGGTGCGGTGGTCCTTGACGTACTGCTTATCCAGAACGTACGAGCGAATCTGCGACCCCCACTCGATGCGCTTTTGCTCGCCGCGCGCCTTGGCTTCCTCCTCCTCGCGCTTGCGCATCTCGATGTCGTAGAGGCGCTGCTTGAGAATCTGGAGGGCGATCTCGTGGTTCTTGATCTGCGAGCGCGTGACCTGCGAGGCCACCGCGATTCCGGTCGGGATGTGCGTCAGGCGCACCGCCGAGTCGGTGGTGTTCACACCCTGGCCGCCTGCGCCCTGCGAGCGGAACACGTCCCGGCGCAGGTCGGAGTCGGGAATATGGATGTTGATCTCCTCCTCGGGCACCTCCGGCACCACGTCCACCGAGGCGAAGGAGGTGTGGCGGCGGTTGTTGGAGTCAAAGGGTGACACGCGCACCAGCCGGTGAACCCCGTGCTCGGGCGCGAGCATCCCGAAGGCCTTCTCGCCCCGGATGATGAACTCGGCGCTGACCACGCCCGCCTGTTCGCCGTCCTGCTGGTCGAGCAGCTCGACCTTGTAGCCACGACGCTCGGCCCAGCGCATGAACATCCGCGTGAGCATCCCGGCCCAGTCCTGCGACTCGGTGCCGCCCGCGCCGCTCTTGACCCGCACGATGGCCGGAGCGTCGGCGTGCTTCATGGTAAAGAGCGTCTCGCGGTACAGGTCGTCCACCCGCGTCTGGATGGCGGCCTGCTCCTCGGCCAGCAGCCCGCGTTCCTCGTCGCTGGCGATCTCCAGCATTTCTTCCAGCCCGCTCGCGTCCCCCTGCAAGGCCTGGTAGTCCTCCACGATGCGGCGCAGGCTTCCGGCCTCCTGCGTGACCTGCCGGGCGCGGCCCGCGTTGTTCCACAGGTCGGGGTCGCTGAGTTCGCGGTCGAGTTCGTTCAGCCTGCGCGTTTTGCCGGGAATGTCAAAGGTACTCCCGGAGCGACGCCAGCTTTTCAAGAAGTTCCTGCATGAAGCGTGCCTCCCTTCCGCGTTCTCCCGTTGAGCGGGGCGCGGGCATCTGCCGCTCCGGAGTATAGGTGAAGCCCCCTCAGGCCCGGACGGAGCACGCCCCGCCCCCACCCCCAGCCCCCCTGCGGGCGGCTTGGGCGTGCGCGGCGCCAGACGCCCACGCCGCGAAGGCAAGACGGTTCTGAAAACCCCCGCTGGGGGCGCCTTGTAGCCCTTTCCCCAGAGACGGGCTTGAGCCAGCGGCAGGGGGAGTTGACATCCTGGCGGGGGGCCTGTATCTTTTCTGAGCCTCAAGCGAGGCGGGCAGCATGACAGGCGAAGAAGTGCGAGAGCAGGCCCTCCTGACAGGGAGGGGTACGCGGACTTCCCCCCGGAGGTCTCCAGACGTACGAAGGTCGCAAGACCACAGAAGGTCTTCTGCGGAAGACCAGCCATGCACTTGATGCATGGATCAAGACTTATCCACTCGCAGTCCGCGTGCGGCCTGCTGTTGGAACCATTTTATGGAGAGTTTGATCCTGGCTCAGGGTGAACGCTGGCGGCGTGCTTAAGACATGCAAGTCGAACGGACTC
>NZ_JACHFN010000016.1 GCF_014201885.1 Deinococcus budaensis
TGGCCATTCTTGACGGTGGAGACGCCACCGCACGCGGGGCAGGGTGGAGCGTTCATACTCCATTGAACTCCTGTCATGCCTCGAAATCCACCACCTTCGCCCCGCATACCTTGACGCATCCTGCATCCCGCGCTATCCTTCTTTCATCACCGCCCGAAGTGGCGGCTTTTTTTGTGCCTCAGGCTCTAAACTTCCCTTCACGCCGGTCTCGCCTGCGCCGCCGGGCCGGGGGGCAGAGTGGCCCCATGACCGACGACGCGCAGAAAAAGGGCTACGATCCGGCCAACGCAGCGCCCGCCGAGGGCCAGAGTCACCCCATCCCCGATCAGGCGCGTGGGCAAAACCCCGATGTGGACCCCGCCGACAAGGACCAGCCTGCCGAGGGCGGGCGCGACGAGGCGGGGGGTCCGGGCGCCAGCACGTCCACCACGGCCCGTGACTGAAGGGCTGTTCGGGCCGCCGGACGGGACTCCGCGCCTCAACGCGGCCCGCCCGGCGCCGGAACGGGCCGCACTGCTGGCGTGGGTGTACGGCCTGCTGCGCGCCGAGTATGGCGAGCGCCCCCTGATTCCCCGCCGCGAGCCGATGCACGAACTCGTCAGCACGATCCTGTCGCAGCGCACCACCCACCAGGACGAGGAGGCCGCCTACCAGGAACTGCTGACGCTGGGCGGCTGGGACGACATCATCCAGGCCCCGACCGGGGCCGTCGCGCACGCGATTCGCCGCAGCAACTACCCCGAGAGCAAGGCCCCGCGCATCCAGGCCACCCTGCGCGCGATCCGGGAGCAGCGCGGCGGCTACGACCTAGACTTCCTGGCCGAACTGCCGGTGGGAGACGCCCTGAAGTGGCTTACCGACCTGCCGGGCGTCGGGGTCAAGACGGCCTCGCTGGTGCTGCTGTTCAACTACGCGCGCCCGGTTTTTCCAGTGGACACCCACGTCCACCGCATCAACACCCGGGTGGGCACGATTCCCCGGATGGGTGAGCAGGCGGCCCACCGGGCGCTGCTGGGGCTGCTGCCGCCCGACCCGCCGCACCTGTACGAGCTGCACGTCAACCTGCTGCGCCACGGGCAGCGGGTCTGCACCTGGACCCGCCCCAAGTGCCCCGCCTGCGTGCTGCGCGACCGCTGCGACGCCCACGCGCTCTACGGCAACAACGTGCCCAGCTTCAGCGAGAAGCCGGGCAAGGGATAGGCGGGCGTGTGGCGGGGCAGCACCCTTCCCGGCATCTCCCCAGCGACCTCTGCCCCTTACCCCCGCTCGCGCTCGCGCAGCACCACTTGCACCAGCCCCAGCACCACCAGCTCGGCCTCCTCGGGGCGGACGGGGCGCAGTTCCTCCACCACGAAGCGGCGTGAAAAGAAGCTGCGGCGCTTGCGGATGCGGAAGGCCGGGTGCCCGGCGGCGTCGGTCACGGTGTAGGTGGGGTTGACGAGGTAGTCGAAGCCCACCGCGATCACGTCACCGATCAGGGGAACGGCGCCGATCACGCCCTCGACGACGCTCATCCAGGGGTGATCGTCGCGGATGGTGAAGGCCAGGCGGTCGCCGGGGCCGAGCAGCTCGTAGCCTGCGCCCCAGAGGGTCCGCATCCCCTGCGCCCGCAGCGCGCCGACCTCCGAGCCGTCCAGGCGGCGGATGTCGCGCCGGGCACGCCAGTCGAGGGCGCCCGCCATCCGGCCGCGCGCCCGGATGCCGTGGGTCTGCTGCTGGCGGGCCTCGTCGGCGTAGACCCGCACCTCGTCGCGGATGCTGAACATCTTTTCCTTGACGACCGCCAGCAGCGTGCCCTGCGCGTCGGTCACGCGCAACTCGGTGAGCAGGCTGAACTTAAAGTCCAGCGTCAGCGGAAAGGTGGGGTTCACGGGGCCGGGTACGCGCTCAGGTGGGGGCCGGTTCCCGCCGCTGCGGCTCCCACAGGTCGAAGCGGGTGCCCGGCATGATCCCGGCGGCCTGCGCCCACACCGCGGCGGGCATGACCCGGCGGGCCTCGGGCTGCACGGTCCCGACGCGCACCGCGCCCTCACCGCAGGCCACGACCAGCCCTTCCCCGTCGAGCCGCAGCACCTCGCCGGGCTGGCCGCTTCCCGGCGCGGGGCGCAGGCCGCCGAGCTTCAGGCGTGCGCCCTCCAGAAAGGCGGTGGTCTGCGGCCAGGCGGCCACCCCCCGGAAGCGGTTCACGACCGCCGGGGCCGGGTCCGCCCAGCGCACGAAGCCGTCTTCCTTGGTCAGCATGGGGGCGTGGGTGGCCCGCGAACTGTCCTGCGGGATGGGCGTCAGCCCAGGCAGCCGGGCCAGGGCGTCCACGATCAGCCGCGCGGCCTGGGCGCTCAGGGCGTCCGCAAGCTCCAGGCTGGTCCACCCCGGCGCGATGGCGAGCGGCTCTTGCAGCAGGATGGGGCCGGTGTCCATCCCCACGTCGGTCTGCATGATGGTGGTGCCGGTAGCCGTCTCGCCGCAGATCAAGGCCCACTGGATCGGCGCCGCGCCCCGGTAGGCGGGCAGCAGGCTGGTGTGGGTGTTCAGAAAGCCGCGCGGAGGAACGGCAAGCAGCGAGGCGGGCAGAATCTTGCCGTAGGCGCAGGTCACGGCCACGTCGGCGCCGCTCTGGCGCAGCCGGGCTTCAAAGGCCGCGTTGCCGCGCAACTTGCCCGGCTGCGCCAGCGGCAGGCCAAGCTCCGCGGCGCGGGCGGCGACGGGCGGCGGCGTGAGCTTCAGCCCCCGGCCCACCGGCTTGTCGGGCTGCGCGGCGACCAGCACGACCTCGAACTGACCCCGGACCGCTTCCAGCACCGGCAGCGCGAAGGCGGGCGAGCCGAAAAAGGCGACGCGCGGCGCGGCCCCGGCGCTCAAAGGGAGCGCTCCCGCCGCTGCTTTTCGGCCTCGGCCAGTTCGTTCAGAAACTGCCTGGACTTGCGCTGCATGGCGGTCAGTTCCTTGCGGTAGTCCTCGGTGACCTCGGGCGGGAGGCGGTCGAGGAAAAAGACGCCGTCGAGGTGATCGACCTCGTGCTGAAAGACGCGGGCGAGGTAGTCGCCCTCCTCCAGCGTGCGCTCCTGGCCGTCCAGATCGGTGTAACGGACCTGCACGGCGCGGGCGCGGCTCACGCCCTCCTCGTAGATGCCGGGGATGCTCAGGCAGCCTTCCTGGTAGGAGCGGTCCTTTTTCTTGTCGGTGACGGTCAGCACCGGGTTGAGCATCACGAACTCGCGCAGGACGCGGGACTTCAGGGGCGCCTCCCGGCCCTCCTGCTCCTCCTCGTCGTCGGCGTACTCGACGGCCACGAACATCCGCACGCTCAGACCGACCTGCGGCGCGGCCAGCCCGACCCCACGCGCCTCGAACATGGTCTCGAGCATGGTGTTCGCCACCTCGCGCACCGTCTGGGGACCGTGGCCCGGCACGGTCAGCAGGTCGGTGGGCTGCACGGGCCTGGCCTTGCGGCGCAAGACGGGATCGCCGTACAGGCGGATCGGATAGACAGGGGGAGGGGCGCTGGGAGCCTTCACAGTGCCTCCGTTTTACCAGAGGCCCGCCAGCGCGTGCCCGCAGCGGGGCACCTTCGGGTCCGGGGGGCGGGGGGGCTAAGCCTTCTCTCACGCCCTCCCCACACGGCCCCCCCAGGCTCGGACGGTAAAGGAGGCACCATGTCCAGACCCCTGCTGCCGCTGTTGACCGCTGCCCTGCTGGGCGGCCCGGCCCTCGCCCAGACCGTGCCCACTCAGCCTGCCCCCGTCCAGCCCGCACCTGCCCAAGCCGCACCCGCGCCCGCCCTCAGCGCCGAGCAGGCCGCCGCCCAGGCCAGGACGCTGGCCGAGGAGGCCCGCCGCAGCTACCCGCCGGGCAGCGCCAGCATCGATCAGGTGCTGTGGAAGCGGGCCGCCGCCGCCGCCGAGGAGGCCGCGCGCCTGGCCCCCACCAACGCCGGCGCCTTGCGGCTGCGCGCCCAGATTTACACGGAGGTCGGCTTCTGGCGGCAGGCCGAGCTGGCCTGGAACGCCTATTTCCAGGTGGCGCCCGCCCAGCCGGGCAGCGCCGAGGCGCGGCAGGCCGCCGCCGCGCAGTACAACCTGGGCTACGCGGCCTACACCCGCAACCAGCCGGGCGAGGCCGCGCGCTTGTTCGCCGCCTGCCTGGAACTGGACGCTGGAAACGTGGACTGCGCGACCTGGGCAGCCCGCACCGCGCTGGAAGCCGGGAACTACCCGCAGGCCCAGACCCTCTATGCCCGCGCGCTGGCGCTGAGGCCCGGCGACCGCACGCTGGGCTATTTCCAGACCCTCGCGCAGAAAGCCGGGCGCTACGGCCCCGCCGCCACCCGCGCCTTCAGCCGCGCCTATGCCGAGCTGGACGCGGGGCGCAAGGCCCAGGCCCTCGCCGGGTTCCAGGAGGCTGCCCGCGCCGCCCCCAACTTCGCGGAGGCGTGGCGCGAGGCCGGACGGCTGGCGCTGGACCTGGGGAACGCCCCGGCGGCCCGCGCCGCGTACCAGGGCGCCGCGGCCCTGCCCGGCGCCACCGCCAGCGACCGCTACAACCTCGCGCTGGCGCAGGAGGGCGAGCAGTACGGCTTGAAGGCGGTGCAGACGTTCCGCAGCGCCTACGCACGCTACACGGCGGGCGACCGGGCCGGGGCCGAAGCCGGATTTCTGGACGCCACCCGCCTGAATCCCGACTACGCCAAAGCCTGGGCGTGGCTGGGCCGGGTGCGCTACGAGGCGAAGAACTTCGCGGGGGCCGCTGAGGCTTACGGGCGGGCCGTGCAGCTTGACCCCGCCGACAAGAGCAGCGCGTATTTCCTGCGGCTGGCCGCGCAGGGCAAGTAGGTCCCAGGCGAGAGGGGGCGCGGCCTGCCACAGCCGCGCCCCTTCTCATGCACCTTCACGCGCCGGGCAGCCGCAGCGCCTACGCTGGGACCATGCGCTCCCTGACCCTGCTGCTGCCCCTGACCCTCCTGCTCGCGGCGTGCGGCTCGCGCGAGGTGCAGGCCCCCGGCGCCTACGACCTCAGCGGCACCATCGGCGGCGACTGGGGCGAGAATCCCCGCCTGCGGCTGGCGCTGGTGGGCACCGGCTTCCCGACGGCGCTGACCAACGACGGCAACCAGCCCCAGAATGTCGTCTCCAGCGGCCTGAACTCCTGGAACTTCGGCTTCGACCTGCCGCGCAGCCCCTCGGTGGCGACGGTGGCGGGTGTGTATCAGGTCATCGCCTACAACGACGCGAACAACACCGGCACCTACGAACCCGGCGAGACCTTTGCGCGCAACCGTCAGTGGCTGATCTACAGCGAGTTCGGCGGCGACATTCCCGCCGTGAAGCTTCCCGGCAGCGGCGAGGAGCTGACCCCCGCCATGACCGTGGAGCGCGGCTGGAACCTCTACAACCGCAACTTCCCGCTCAGCGGCAGCAACCCCAGCCCGGCCGGAAGGGTGACTGGCTACGACATCAGCCGCTGAGGGCCGCTTCCCCGGCCGCCGCGCCCCCACCTGGGGCGCATTTTCGTTTTTCCGGCGCTACAGGTGCTTCTGGAAAAACGCCACGCTGCGCCTCAGCGCCAGCCCCAGGTTGCCGCTGAGGTTGTGGTCGTCCCCCTCGTAGCGGTAGGCCTCCACGCTCTGCCCGCTCGCGCGCAGGTCGTCGGCCAGCGCCCGCTGGAAGCTGTAGGGCACGTCCTCGTCGGCGGTGCCGTGGTGCAACTGGAGGGGCCGCCCGTTTAGGTCGTCGAGGGCGGCGTTGGGACTGAGCGCCCGCAGGTAGCGGCGGTTCAAGGGGTCGAGCACCGGCTTTTCCTGCCCCGGTGCGCGGCCCCAGTCGGTCGCCAGCACGTCGTAGCTCGCGACCACGCCGGCCCACAGCGAGGCGGCCTTCAGGTCCCGGTCCACCAGCATCGCCCGCAGGGAAAGCTGCCCGCCCATGGAGTGCCCCCACAGGCCCAGGCGCCGGGAGTTCACCCGGGGATCACGCTTCAGGCTGGCGGCGGCGTTGAGCACGTCCACCGTGTAGCCGGGATCGTTGTACCCGCCGCCCGCCGTGCCCTGGGAGTCGCCGTGGCCCCGGTAGTCGCTCTTGAGCGTGACGAAACCCGCCCGCGCGAAAGCGTCCTGATAGGCCACGTAGCGCTCGGTCGTGCGGTACTCGCCGGGCGGGATGTAGCCGTGGTTGAAGACGATGGCGGGCCAACCGCCCGGCGGCGGCGTGCCGCCCGGCACGGTCAGCAGCGCGTAGATGGTCAGGCCGTCGGACGCGTAGCTCACGACCTGGCGGGTGTAGTTGACCCCGGGCGCCAGCGTCCGCACGACCCGCAGCGCGCTGCCGGGGTACTCCCGCGCCCGCAACGCCTGAAGGCTGATCGGCTCGCGCGCCACCAGCCGCTGCAACGCCGCGTCGGTGACCTCCCCGAAGGGGGTGGGCGCGGCGTCGGGCGTGGGGGCCTGGGCCTCACCCGCCGGTGCCGTCCGCGTCTGGCTCCACGGCCCCCCAAAGGGCAGCCGCTCCGGCCCGGTCAAGGCGACGTAGCCCACGCCTCCTGCGAGCAGCAGCAGGCCGAGCTGGAGGGGGCGCCTCACGGTCCCGCGCGCCTCATAGCCGCGCCTTGAAAAAGGCCACGCTGCGCGCCAGCGCCGTGTTCAGGTTGCGGGTCAGGTCGTGGTTGTCGCCGGGGTAGACGTAGCTCTGGACCGGCTGCCCAGCGGCCTTCATCTGCCCCACCAGTGCGGTGTGAAAGGCGACGGGCACGTCCTCGTCGGCGGTGCCGATGTGCAGTTGCAGGGGGCCGCCGAGGTCCCGCAGGTACGAGTTGGCGCTGAGCCTGTTCCAGAAGTCGGGATTGCTGCGTGGCGTGCCGTACTTTTCCACGGCCTTTTCGCGCAGCTCCAGCACCCGGCGCGGGATGGAGGCCGGCACGGGGCTGCTCCAGCCGTTCATGATCCCGTCGTAGTCGGCCACCACGCCCGCCCAGATCACGCCGGCCTTGACGCCCGGGTCAATCACCATCGCGCGCAGGGTCAGGAAGCCGCCCATGGAGTGCCCCCACATGCCGATGCGGCCCGCGTTCACCCGGCGGTCACGCTTCAGGCTGCCCAGGGCATTCATCACGTCGGTGGTGTAGCCGGGCGCATAGTAGCCGCCCAGCGCCTCGCCCTGGGAGTCGCCGTGCCCCCGGTAGTCACTCTTGAGGGTCACGAAGCCCGCGCGGGCAAAGGCGTCCTGGTAGGCCACGTAGCGTTCGGCCGTGCGGTACACGCTGGGCGGAATGTAGCCGTGGTTGAAGACGATGGCGGGCCAGCCTCCCTTGGGCGGCGTGCCGCTCGGGACCGTCAGCAGCGCGTTGATTCGCAGGCCGTCGGAGAGATAGCTCACCACGTACCGCTGGTAGTTGCTCCCCGCCCGCAGGGTCTGGCGCACCGTCAGGGCGCTGCCGGGATAGGTCTTCTCGCGGGCGGCGGGAATGCTCATCGCGGCGGCGTCCACGGCGGCGAGGGCGGCGGCGGACTGGGCTTGTGCCGGGGGCAGCAAGGGCAGCAGGGCCGGGAGGAGCAGCGCGGCGGGTTTCATGCCCCAGGCTAGGAAGGTTGGGGGGAGGGGACGGGGTGTTGGCCCACGATGGGGGGGGGGGAGGGAGGTGTCGGGGGGCGCCCGAGGCGTGCGGAGGGCGAGGCGGACTCTCTGCCCCCCCTGGGTCTCCCTCTGCGCAGCGTTCACCGCGCCCGATGGCGAACAGGCTGAAGCCTGAGCGCTGCTTCCCCCGCCGTGTTGCCAAGGCTCCGCAGGGCGGCGGCACAGAGGGCCGGGGAGGCGCCGCCCGCGTCAGGTGGGAGGCCGGAACTGGGAATGCCCAGGCCCCGGCTTGCCCAGGCGGGGACCCGGGCAAGTCCGCGGCCGGGGGGCGGGGGTCCACGTCCGCGAGGCGGCCCAGGCGCGGCCCTACAATCGGCTTTGATGCTCTGGACCCGTCCCCTGCTGATGCTGCGGCTGCTCGCGCTGCTGCTGACCAGCGAACTTGTCCGCAGCGGGTTTCTGGTCGCGGCGCTGCCGGTCGCCGGGCCGGGGCTGGGGCTGGGCACCGCCGCCATCGGCGCGATGGTGGGCGCGCACTACCTCGCGGACGCGCTCGCCAAGGGGCCGGTGGGACTGGTCACCGAGCGCTGGGGCCTGGGCCGGGTGCTCGCGCTGGGGGCGGCGCTGGGGCTGGGCGTGGTGCTGGGGGCGCAACTCGCGCCCTCGCCGCTGTGGGGGGTGCTGGGCTGCGCCGTGTGGGGGGTGGCCTACGCGGCGCTGTGGCCCGGCGTGATGAGCACCTCGCAGGCGCTGGCGCGCCCCGGCTACGCGGCGCGGGCGCTGTCGGTCTCCAGCCTCAGCGTGGCCCCCGCGATCCTGGGCGGGGTGCTGGGCGTCGGGCCGCTGATGCAGGGGCACCCGGGGGCGGCCTGGGCGCTGCTCGCCGGAGCGCAGGGACTGGCCGCCCTGCTGGCCCTGAGCCTGCTGGGACTGCGGCTGCCCGCCCCCGCTGGGGAGCCGGACCGGGCCGGGGGACTCTGGCGCGGCTGGACGCGGGTGGCCGCGCTGCTGCCCGCCGCCTTTGCGCAGACGCTGGCGCCGGGGCTGCTGGCGACCCTCTTCTACCCGCTGCTGGCGCGGCTGGGGCTGGGGCTGGGCGACCTGATTGGGCCGGGGCTGCTGGCGCTGGCGACCTTCGGCCTGGGGCTGTGGGGCGCCGGCAGGCTGGCCGACCGCGCCCACCCGCGCCGCGCCCTGACGCCGGGGCTGCTGGGGCTGGCGCTGACCTTCGGGCTGGCCGCGCTGCCGGGGCTGGAAGACCGGCTGTGGCTCCTCGCGTTGCCGCTGGGCCTGGGCTACGGGGCCTTTATCGCCGGGTGGAACGGGCTGGTGGGCCGGGTGCTGCCCGAAGCCAACCGCGCCGCCGCCTGGGGCACCGTGATGGCGATCGAGGCGCTGGGGTACGCGGCCGGTCCCCTGCTGGGGGGCCTGACCTGGGCGGCGTTCGGGCCGCCGGGCGTGTTCGCGCTGGGGGCCGCCGTCTTTTTGCTCACCGAGGCGTATTACCTGTGGCCGGGCCGCGCCGTGGTCCGCGCCGCGCCCGCGCCGGGGGGCCGCGCGCCCTGACGCGGCGCGCTGGCCCCTACAACCCGGCGGGGTCCACCAGCAGCGGCTCCTCGATCTCGAACGCCTCGGCGTAGCGCACCCGCGCCAGCGTGCCCCAGTAGGTCAGGCGGGCGCGGCGGCGCTCCACGATCTCGGGGGTGACCGTCTCGGATACGTACCCGCCCGTGAACTGGCTGACGTGGGCGCGGATGGCGGCCTCCCAGCTTTCCATCACGTCTCCCACGTCCACCAGCAGGTTCGCGCGAATGTCCCCGTTGCCCTGGTACAGCAGCACGCGGGCGACCCGGTGTGCCTCGCCGCCCAGGTCGGCCTTGCGCAGCGCCGCGAGGTGCAGCGCCCGCCGCGCCAGGTGGTAGGTCCCGAAGTGGTCCGGGTGGCGGTCTTGGTGGTGCGGCACGACCAGCACGCGCGGGCGCACGGCGCGCAGCACGGCGGCCAGCGCGTGCGCCCCGGGCGGCGTGTCGGCCAGGCCCCCGTCGGGGAGGCCCAGTTGCCCGCGCCAGGCCAGCCCCATGACCCGCGCCGCCGCCACGCACTCCGCCCCGCGCCCCTCCGGCGTGCCCTGGGTGCCGCGCTCGCCGCGCGAGAGTTCTAGCACCCCTGCGGCCTGCCCCGCCCGGCCCAGACGAATCAGCGTGCCCCCCGCCCCGATCTCGGCGTCGTCGGGATGGGGCGCCAGACACAGCCAGTCGAGCGGCTGGACGCGGCCGTACACGGTGGAAAAAAGCTCGCTCATGGCCCGCAGCATAGGCCGGAGAGGCCACAAAAAAAGCCGCCCTTTCAGGCGGTGATAGAGAAAGGATAGCGCGGGATGCAGGGCAGGTCAAGGGATGCAGGCGGATTTTTGGCCGGGCCGCCGTTCCGTCAGTCTCAGGACGCTTCCTCGGCCTCCAGCCGGTCGAGCACCTGCCGGAAGACGCCGAGCGGACCGGCGCCGTGCAGCACCACGCGGACCGTCAGCTCGGGCTGCTCTGCCAGAAAGGCGCGGATGGTCCGCAGGGCGACGGCCGCAGCTTCCTCCAGCGGGTAGCCGTAGACGCCCGTGCTGATGGCCGGAAAGGCCACCGAGTCGCAGCCGTGCTCGGCCGCCAGACGCAGGCTCTGGCGGTAGGCTCCGGCCAGCAGTTCGGCCTCGCCCTGGCCGCCGCGCCAGATCGGCCCGACCGCGTGCAGGATGACCCGGACGCCCTGGGCCGCCATCCCGAAAGCGGGCGTGGCGACGGCGGTCCCGGTCGGGGTGCCGCCCAGCGGACGCAGCGCGCGCAGCAGCTGCGGCCCGGCGGCGCGGTGAATCACGCCGTCCACGCCGCCTCCGCCCGCAAGCTGGCTGTTGGCCGCCGTCACGACCGCGCAGGTGCGCTCCTGACCGATGTCTCCCTGAACGAGGTGCAGTGGCATGGCGTCAGGGTAAAGCAGCGGGGACAGGCACGGGCGGGAGGAGGGCGCCCCTCATCCCCGTGCCCGCGCCTCAGCTCTCGACGACCTGCTGCAAGGCTTCACGGCTCAGGGCGCGGCTGCGGACCGTCTCGGCCAGTCTGGCCGCGTCCCGGTCTTCGGGGGTCCACTCGGCCTCGGGTCGCTGCCGGGCGCGTTCGGCGCGCTGCACCGCGTGCAACTCGCGCACGGCGCGGTCGAGGTCGTCGTTGACGACCACATACCGGAAGGCGTGCGCCTGGGTGATCTCGCCCACAGCGCGGGCCAGGCGGCGCTCGATGCGTTCGGGCGTCTCGGTGGCCCGCCCGGTCAGGCGGCGGCGCAACTCGCTGAGGCTGGGCGGCATGATGAACACCAGAATCGCCTCGTCGCCCATGCGCCCTTGCACCTGCATGGCGCCCTCCACCTCGATTTCCAGCACCACGTCCTGCCCGCGCGCGAGGGCCGCCTCGATGGGTTCGATGGGCGTGCCGTAGTGGTTGCCCACGAACTGCGCGTGCTCCAGAAACCCGCCCGCGCGGGCCTTTTCCAGAAAGGTCTCGGGCGTCACGAACACGTAGTCCACGCCGTCGCGCTCGCCGGGACGGGCCTCGCGGGTGGTCCAGGAGGTCGAGTAGAACACGTCCTGCCCGGCCAGCCAGCGCTCGCGCAGGGTGCCCTTGCCCACGCCCGAGGCGCCCGTGATCACCAGCAGCAGCCCCCGGCGCGAACCTGGCGCGGGGGAGCTGGGCGAACCAGAGGAAGAAGAGGGGGTGTCAGCCACGGCAGCCTTCATTCCTGACAGCATACGGCCCGCGCCGGGTAGAGAAGTGTCCCTGCGCAGTGTCCCCGCGTCAGGAAGCCCGCACGCTGCGGGGCAGACCCCGGCGCCGGTTACTTGCGCTTGCTGGCCGCCTTGGTTTTGGTGCCGCTGCCGCGCGACCGGCTCTTGCCCAGGGCCTGACCCTTTTCGTAGCTGGCCTGCATCTTCTTGCGGGTCTCGGCGGCCATCGCCTTGAAGTCCACGAGTCCGGCCTCGACCGCCTCCAGGCTGGGCTTGACCGCGCCGCTGCGGCGGGTGGCCGCCAGATCCCGGTTGGTCTGTTCGAACCAGGCCTCGAACTCGGGCGTCACCTCGAACAGCATTTCCTTGGCGTCGCGCTGGTAGGTGCCTTCCGCGCCCCGGCGACTGAATTCCTTGGGCATGGTGAAGCGCTCGGGCATATAAGCCGCCTCGAACTTGCCTTGACGCACCGCTTCGCGAAACAACTTCACGAAGGCGTCACTGCGCTGCGGGTTGCTGAGGTCGTGAATCTGCTCGCTGAGTTTCTTGTAAGCCATGGAAGTTCCTCCGTTCCCAGAGTATGGGTCCGGCGCGGGGTGTCTGTAAAGTTGCCCCCGCCTTTGACACTGCGGGGGGGCTGTCTACACCCAGGCGGGGGCCGTATTGCCTCCAGCTGCGGCGGCGCTTACGGCTGCGCGCCATGCAAAGGCCCCCGGGCGGGCGGTCTACAAACTTCTTCCGCCATCTTCCGCGAGGGTGGCCGCCTTGCGACAGGGCGCCGGACATCGGGCGTCTCTTCTCCCCTTTTGGTGCCGCACACTGTCAGCACATGGAAAGCGGGGGGCACGGCAGCCCGGGCCTCAGGACGGCTGCTCCCCGCCGAGCTGACCCTCGTCGAGGCCGACGCCGAAGCCCTGGTCGAGCAGCGCCTCGCTGTAGGTGCGGAAAGCCAGCATGGTCTGGGTGCGCGCGATGCCGTCCACCTTGCGCAGGTGCCCGGTCACCACGTCGTCGAGGTCCTCGTAGCGCTCCAGCCGCAGCACCGCCACGATGTCCCACTCGCCGGTCACGGAGTAGACCTCACGCACCCCCGGCACCCCGGCCAGCGCCTCGGCGGTCTCCTGAATGCGCTGGCGGTCGGCCTGCACCATCACGATTGCGGTTACCATGCCCCGCATTGTGGCCCCTGACGGGGGGGGGCTGTGGCCGGGGGACGAGGCCCAGCCCCCCCAGGAGGCCCAGGCCTGGCCCGGACCACAGAGCGGGCGCGCCGAACGGTGGTCCGGCGCGCCTGCTCAGAGCCAGGGGTGCTGCTGGGAGGTGATTTACTCGACCGTCACGCTCTTGGCGAGGTTGCGCGGCTTGTCCACGTCCTTGCCCAGGTAGCTCGCCGTGAAGTAGCTCAACAGTTGCAGGGCGACCGCGTTCACCACCGGGCTGACCATCTCGTGGGCACGGGGCACGTACAGCACGTCGTCGGCGTGCTGGGCGTTCTCGGTGTCGCCGTCCGAGAGCAGGGCGATCACCTTGCCGGAGCGGGCGCGGACCTCCTGCACGTTGGAGATGGTCTTCTCGAGCAGGAAACTCTCGGTGGCGACCACCACGACGGGCAGGTTCGCGTCGATCAACGCGATGGGGCCGTGCTTCATCTCGCCCGCCGCGTAGCCCTCGGCGTGGATGTAGCTGATCTCCTTGAGCTTCAGCGCGCCCTCAAAGGCAGTCGGCGCGTTCACGCCGCGTCCCAGGAAGAGGTAGTCGCGGGCGTGGGCGTACTTCTCGGCCACCCGCTTGATCTCGGCGACGCGGGCGGGATTCAGGGCCTCTTCCACCAGGCGCGGCAGTTCACGGGTCGCGTGCAGCAGGTCCTGCGCCTGCGTGTCCGTCAGGGTGCCGCGGGCGCGGCCCAGCCACAGCGCGAGCATCACAAAGGCCCCCACCATGCTGGTATACGCCTTGGTGCTCGCCACCCCGATCTCCGGCCCGGCGTGGATATACAGGGTGTCGTCGAGTTCGCGGGTCATGGAACTGCCCTTGGCGTTGATCACGCCCAGGGTCTTCGCTCCGCCCTTCTTGGCCTCGCGCAAGGCTTCGAGGGTATCGATGGTCTCGCCCGACTGGCTCACCACGATGGCGAGGGTGTTCTCGCTCACCAGCGGGCTGCGGTAGCGGTACTCGGAAGCCACGTCCACCTCGACCGGGATGCGCGCGAGCTGCTCGATCAGGTACTCGCCCACCAGCCCGGCGTAGTAGGCGGTGCCGCAGGCGATGATCGAGATGCGCTTGAACGAGGACGGATCGAGGTTGATGTCGAGGTTGACCTCGCCCGTGTCGTCGTGCAGGCGGCCAATCAGGGTGTTTGTCAGGGCGGTGGGCTGCTCGTAGATCTCCTTGAGCATGTAGGTGTCGAAGCCGCCCTTTTCCGCCGCCTCGGCGTCCCAGTCGATCTGCTCGATGGTGCGCTGCTGGGGGTTCCCGGCCAGGTCGGTGACCCGGAAGCCGTCGTCGTGCAGCACGACCATGTCGCCGTCGTGCAAGAAGACCATCCGGCGGGTGTAGGCCAGCAGCGCGGGCACGTCGGACGCCAGGAACATCTCGCCTTCCCCGACCCCCATCACCAGCGGGCTGACGGTGCGGGCCGCCACGATCTCCCGGTGGTCCACGTGCGTCACCACGATCCCGTAGGCGCCGCGCACCTGCCCCAGGGCCGTCCGCACCGCTGCCTCCAGGTCGCCCGAGTACGCCTCTTCGATCAGGTGGGCCAGCACCTCCGAATCCGTCTCGCTCTTGAAGGTGTGGCCCCGCTCAATCAGGCCCGCCTTGAGGGACAGGTAGTTCTCGATGATCCCGTTGTGGATGATCACGATGCGCCCGTCCTCGGTGGCGTGGGGGTGCGCGTTCGTGTCGTTGGGCAGACCGTGGGTGGCCCAGCGGGTGTGGCCGATGCCCAGGGTGCCGGGCAGGGGCGCGTGCTCCAGCTCCCCGCTGAGGTTGGCGAGTTTGCCGGCCTTCTTCTTCACCACAACCCGTCCGCCGTCCGCGACCGCCACGCCCGCGCTGTCGTAGCCGCGGTATTCCAGCTTGGCGAGGCCCGAGATCAGCACGTCCTGCGCCTGCCTGCCCCCGATGTATCCGACGATTCCGCACATACGTACTCCTGAGGCCCGCACCCGGCGCAGGGCCGGGACGCGGGCGGTGTCTGGCTGGGTTGTCTCGCACCGCGCGGCCTTATCTCTGCGTCGCCGCAAAAGCTTATCGCCGCGCTTCACCGCGTGAGCGGTCGGGTAGGCCCGTGCCGGGACCTGGAGGCATCCGCAGAACGCTTTCGCTGACCTCCACCTCGTCTTCTGCCCCCCTGGGGAGCAGACCTTGCGCTGCCCTGTTGCTGTTTGCCCTCAGTCAGGGGAACCGGACACCAGCGGTTCGGGCCGAGCATAGCACCCGGCCCCGACGCGGGAGTGAGATGTGTACGGGCCTCACCGGAGGCCCCGCGCCTCAGCTCCAGCGCCGGGCGTAGGCCTCGGCGTCGAACTTGCGGCTGAGGCCACTGGCCGCGAGGTAGCGCACCGTGCCGAAGATCGGCCGCCGCGCCCAGGGCCGGTCGTGCAGGCCGAAGATCCAGCCCACGCTGGCGTAGGAGTTGGCGTCGCGGCCGTCAAGCTGGTAGCGGTTGTTCAGCCAGAGGGTGGTGGCGTAGGCCTCCTGGGGCGTGGCACTCCACTCCAGGATCTTCTTGCCCCAGTACATCCGCATGGCGTTGTGCATCCGGCCCGTGCGCACCATCTCGCGGTGGGCGGCGTTCCAGTAGCGGTCGTGGGTCGCGGCGGCGTCCAGTTGCTCGCGGGTGTAGAGGTGCGGGCGGGGATCGGCGGCGTGCGCCTCCAGGTTCTCCCGTGCCCAGTGCGGCAGCCCCTCGTAGCGGTCGTAGGCGGGGTTGAACTCGCAGAAATTGAAGCTGAGTTCGCGCCGCACGATCATCTCTTCCAGGAAGGCGTCCAGGCCAGGGCCGCCGCCGGAGTGTTCCCTCGCCGCGAGCGCCGCCGTCAGGGGCGAGAGGTGCCCGTAGTGGAGGTAGGCGCTCAGGCGGCTGCCCCCGTCCACGTTGGGGTCGCGCCGCCCGGAGTCGTAGCCCGGCAGCAGGCGGGTGACGAAATGCTCCAGGCGGGCCAGTGCCCTCACCTCGCCGCCCTCCTCCTCGCCGGGAGGCACGCTGTTGTCCACGCCGAGCGCCCGCACCGTCAGCGCGGGGTCGGACACGTCCAGCCCGGGGTCCCAGTCGGGATGCCCCTGCGCGCCCTCCTGCACGTCCACCGGCACCAGAAAGCGTTCCAGCACGCGGTGCAGCTTGGGGCGCAGGGTCCGGGCGGCAAACTCCTGCTTTGCCGAGACCACCCGGATGGGCACCACCGCGTCGGACTCCACCTGCACGAAGGGCACGTCGAGCCGGGCGGCGAGATCCGCGCGCCACTGGCGGCCGGGGCGCAGATACCCCCGGTCGGTCACGACGAGGCTGGCGCCCCGCGCGGCTTGCCAGACTTCCCCTGGCGGGTCGCCCAGGCGGACGGACAGAGGAATCCCCCGCGCCCCCAGCCCGGCCCGCAGGTCACGCAGGCCCTCCAGCAGGTACTGGAAGTGCCGCGCGTTCGCCTCGGGGTAGGCGGGATTCAGGGCGAAGATGGCGGCGAGGGGCACGCCCAGGCGCCGGGCTTCCCCTACCGCGTATTCCAGGGCGTGGTTCCCCACCGTCCGCACGCTGGACTGCACCCACAGCAGGACAAAGCCCTCCCGCGCGGGCGAACCCGCTCTCAGCACTTCCACCCGTTCCGGCTGAATCATGAGCGGGTTTTACCCCGCCGCCCCGGCTTCAGACGGTGGCCGATGCTGCCGAACCCGCCTCAGCCTCCGGCGGCCACCGGCACCCGCTCCAGCGCGCCCAGCACGTCGCGGATCAGGTCCTCGGCGTCCTCGATGCCGACCGAGAGGCGGACCAGCCCCGGCGTGACCCCCTGGCGCGCCAGCGTTTCCTCGCCCAGCAGGTGGTGGGTGGTGCTGGCCGGGTGGCACGAGAGGCTTTCCACGTCCCCGAGGCTGACCGCCTGCGTGAACAGCCGCAGCCCGTCCAGAAAGGCGAAGGCCGCCGCCCGCGAGCCGAGGTCGAGGCTCAGCAGGCCGCCGTAAGCCCGCATCTGCCGCGCCGCGACCGCGTGGCCGGGGTGGGTGGGCAGGCCGGGGTAGTGCAGCGCCCGGACGGCGGGGTGCCCCTGGAGGGCCGCCGCCAGCGCCGCCGCGCCCTGGCAGTGGGCCTCCATCCTGAGCGGCAGGGTCTTGAGGCCACGCAGCAGCAAGAAGGCCTCGAACGGCCCCATCACCGCCCCGACGTGCCGCAGTCCGTGCAGACGCAGGTCCGCGATCAGGTCCGCGCTGGCCGCCACCACGCCGCCGATCACGTCGCCGTGCCCGCCGAGGTACTTGGTGGCCGAGTGCATCACCAGGTCGGCCCCGTGCGCCAGCGGGCGGGTCAGGTACGGGGTGGAAAAGGTGTTGTCCACCACCACCAGCGCGCCTGCCGCGTGGGCCACCTGCGAGGCGGCCCGCAGGTCCACGATCTGGATGGTGGGGTTGGTCGGGGTCTCCAGCCAGACCAGCCGGGTGCGCCCCGAAACAAGCGCGCGCAGCTGCTCCACGTCGTGGGCCTCGCGCACCGTCACCCCGAACTTCTCCAGAACGTCGCGCAGCAGCCCCTCGGTGCCGCCGTAGAGGGGACCCACGAAGGCGACCTCGTCCCCGGTTTTCAGCAGTGTCAGGGCGATGGCGCTCGCCGCCCCCATGCCGCTGGCAAAGGCCACGGCGTCCCCGGCCTCCTCCAGGCTGGCGACCTTTTCCTCGAAGGCCCGCACGGTGGGGTTGGAAAGCCGCGAGTAGAAGTAGCCCTGTTCCTCCCCCGCGAACAGGCGCCCCCCGCGCTCGGCGCTGCCGTACCCGAAGGTGGAGGTCGCGTAGATGGGCACGGCGTGCGCGCCCGTGGCCGGGTCGAGGCCATGCCCCGCGTGGACGGCACGGGTACGGAATCCGGCGGGCCGGTCAGGCTGTGTAGACATGATGCAGGCAGTCTAGAGCATGGGGGAGCGCCCGGCCCTCTGCGCTGAGTCCTGGGCAGAGGTCAAGGCGGGGGCGCTGGCCGAGGCTGACCGCTTCCTACCCCCCCGGCAGCCGCCGCACCGGCAGCCTGACCCAGCCCCGGCGCGAGACGTAACGCAGCAGCAACACGGTCACGGCGCCGCCAAGCTGGGCCTGAAAGGGCGTGACGTGGGGGTGCAGCAGGTAGACGGCCACGGCGCCTGCGGCGGCGGCGGTGGCGTACAGCTGGTCGCGGCGGTACATCACCTCCGGGACCTCGTTGGCGATCAGGTCGCGGACGATGCCGCCGCCCACGCCGCTGAGCGCTCCTGCAAAGGCCACGCCCAGCGGTCCCAGCCCGATATTGAGCGCGCCCAGCGCCCCCGACGCCGCGAACAGGGCCAGGCCCACCGAGTCGAAGACGCTGAGCGTGCGCTCGAAGCGGGCCAGCCGCTCCCCGAAGCCGAAGGCGAGGACCGCGCCGAGCAGTGCCACCCACAGGTAGGTTTCGTCCCGCAGGAAAAGGGGCGGCGCCTGCCCGGTCAGCGTGTCGCGGATCGCGCCGCCGCCCACCGCCGTCACGCAGCCCAGCACCAGCACGCCGAACAGGTCAAATCTCTTGCGGACGCCCAGCAGCGCTCCCGAGAGGCTGAAGGCCAGGATGCCCAGCAGGTCGAGCCAGCGCAGGCCCACTTGCAAGGTGACCTCGGGAACGGCGAGTTCGTGCATCGGGGGCCATGCTAACGCGCGCCTGCCGCGCTCTTCCGGGGCCGCTGGAGGGCGTGCTATACTCCCGGCTGTTGTCTCGCCCGGCTCAGGTCCACCTGGGGGGCGAAGCGCGCCCCGGCGACCTGCCCCGGCAGGAAGAGACGCGCCGCGCGGCCCGAGGAGAAAGATCATGGCGAAGCACCCCGTTCCCAAGAAGAAGACCAGCAAGAGCAAGCGCGACATGCGCCGCAGCCACCACGCCCTGGTCGCCCCCAACCTGACCGAGTGCCCCCACTGCCACGCCAAGAAGCTCAGCCACCACATCTGCCCCAGCTGCGGCCACTACAACGGCCGTCAGGTGCTGGCGGTCTAAAGCTCTGAAGCCCGAAGAAAGCTCCCCCGGTGGGAGCTTTTTTTGGCCCACAACTTGCTGCCTGGAGAAGGCCGCCCCCACAGGCAGCAGCCTCCCCCTACCCCTTGTCCCCCACGTGAATCGCCGCGATCCCGAAGGTCAGCAGGCGGTAGCGCGTGCGGAAACCCGTCGCGTGCATCAGTCCGGCGAGGCGCCCAGGGTCCGGGAAGGCCAGGACACTTTCGGGGAGGTAGGTGTAGGCGCCCGCGTTGCCGCTGACGAGCGCGCCGATGCGCGGCAGCACCTGCTGGAAGTACAGCCGGAACACACGGCCGAACAGGCCCCGGCGGGGCGGCGGAAACTCCAGGATGACCAGGCGCCCCGCCGGGGTCAGCACCCGCCACATCTCGGCCAGGCCTTGCCCGTAGTCGGCGAAGTTGCGGAAGCCGAACGCGCAGGTCACGCTGTCGAAAGACCCGTCGGGATAGGGCAGGTTCAGCGCGTCGCCCTCCTCCAGCCGCACCTCCAGGTGCCGCCCGCGCGCCTTCTCGCGGGCCAGGGCCAGCATCTCGGGCACGAAGTCGCTGCCGACGACCTCGGCCCCGGGAGCGCGGGCCTTGAGTTCCAGCGCGAAGTCTCCGGTCCCGGTCGCCACGTCGAGCACCCGGGCCGGATTCAGCGCCAGCGCTTCCTGCGCGGCCTCGCGGCGCCACGCGCGGTCCACCCCGAGGCTCAGCACCCGGTTGAGCAGGTCGTAGCGCGGGGCGATGGCGGCGAACATCGCCTGCACCTCGCGGCCCTTGTCGCGCGCCTCGGGGGGTCGGTCGCCCACCGGGGGCATCTGGGGAGGCAGGGTCATGGGGCCGATGATAGGTGGGCCGGGGCGGGACAGGCGGGAAAGCTCAGCCCAGCCGCAGCAGCCCCGCCGCCGTGGGCCGGAAGCCGCAGGCGGCGTAGAAGCCCTCCAGCTGGGGTTCGAAATCCACGTGCAGCCAGTGGGCACCGCCTGCGCGGGCCGCCTGCACCGCTTCCCGGACCAGCCTGCTCCCGACGCCCCGCCGCTGCCAGCCCGGATGGACGGTCGTGTCCAGCAGGAAGGCGTGCACGCCACCGTCCCAGGCCACGTTCACGAAGCCGACCAGCCTCCCTTGCTCGTGCGCGGTGACCCAGGTCAGGCTGCGGGACAGGACGGCGGGCCAGCCGCTGCCGTCATCGCGCCCGCCCCAGGCGGCCTCGCGCAGTTGCCCGAGCGCGGCGAAGTCCACCTCCGCCCGCAGGCAGTACCCGGTCACCCCTGGGCGACGCTCAGCGCCCGCCCCACCCGCGCGTAGGCCGCGAGCGCGAAGTCGAGGTCGTCCCGGGTGTGCTCGGCGGTCACGATGTTGCGGATGCGGGCCTGGCCCCGGGGCACGGTCGGAAAGCCCAGCCCGACCGCGAAGACCCCCTCCGCGAAGAGGCGGCGGCTGGCCTCGAACGCCGCCTCCGCCTCGCCGAACAGCACGGGCGTGATCGGCGTCTGGCTGCCCAGGGTGTCGAAGCCCAGCCGGGCGAGTTCGGCCTTGAAGTAGCGGGTGTTCTCCCACAGCCGCGCCATGAACTCCGGCTCGCGCTGCACGAGGTCCAGCGCCGCCGACAGCGCCCCCACGACGGCGGGCGGGTGCGCGGTCGAGAAGAGGTAGGGCCGGGCGCGGTTGATCAGCAGTTCGCGCAGGTCGGGATGCCCGGCCGCGTACCCGCCCACCACGCCCCAGGCCTTGCTGAGCGTGCCGACCTGAATCACGTCCTCTGCGGTTTCGAAGCCGAAATGGTGGACCGTGCCGCGTCCGTCTGCCCCCAGCACGCCCGAGCCGTGCGCGTCGTCCACGTAGGTCACCGCCCCATACTTGCGCGCGACCTCGATCAGGCGCCCCAGCGGCGCGATGTCGCCGTCCATCGAAAAGACCCCGTCGGTCACGACCAGCTTGAGGCCGTCCGCGTCATTCTCAGCCAGCACCCGGTCGAGGTCCTCGGGGTCGGCGTGCTTGTAGATCTTCTTGGTCGCCTTGGTCAGGCGCAGGCCGTCGATGATGCTGGCGTGGTTCAGCTCGTCGCTGACGACCAGGTCGCCGGGCTGGAGCAGGGTGCCCAGCACGCCCTGGTTGGTGGTGAAACCGCTCCCCAGCACCAGCGCGCTGCCGGTGTGCTTGAAGGCCGCGAGCTGCTCTTCGAAGTCCTCGTGGATCCGCAGCGTTCCGGCGATGGTCCGCACCGCGCCCGCGCCCGCCCCCCACTCGCGCAGGTACTGCTCGGCCCGCGCCTTGATCTCGGGGTGGTCGGCAAAGCCCAGGTAGTTGTTCGACGCCAGATTCACCACGTCCCGCCCGTCCACCCGGGTGCGGGCGCGGTTGGCGGCGTCGAGGACGCGCGGGTGGATCGAGAGACCCTGGTCCCGCAGGCCCGCAAGCTCCGCGCGGAGACGGCTGGAGAGAGAAGTTGCCATGCCCCGCAGTCTAGAGCGGCCCCGGCGCCCGGAAGGTGGGGGACCCGCCGCTGGCCCGCTGAGGCGGCGCGCGCCGAGGGACCATGCTGAGACAAAAGTGTAAGCAGGCCCTGCCTATACTCCGCCCCAGGTCTGTGATGACAAATGCCGTGTACACCCCGATCGTGCGCGCCCTGTCCGGCATCGTGTCCGAACGGGCTGCGGAAACCATGCTGCGCGCGGCTCTGCGCGAGCAGGGCCTCTCCCCGGAGGCGGTGACGGCCGCCGAGATGCAGCGCGTGCTGTCTGGCCCGCTGCTTGTCCGGCTGTCCGGGCTGCTGCCCGAAGCGCGCGCCCGCACCGAACTGGGGCGGATGGCGGGGCAGCTTCAGGCGCAAGACCCCCGCGCCGCCACCCTCTTCGCCGCCGCGCCCGCCGCCGCCTGGGATGAGGCCGCGTCCGGCACCCTCTGGACCGACCCCGGCTGGACCGAGTTCGGCGGGGCCGAAGCGGCCGATCTCAGCGCCGACGATTTCGAATTCGACGACCCGGAGTACGCCACGCCCCTGTCCGAGCGGCGCTACGTGCTGGACAGCGCGGCGGGGCAAGAAGCGCTGGTGCGCGACCTAGCGCGGATGCCGGGTGTGCAGGGCGTGCTGGTCTGCCGCGCCAGTGGCGAGGTGCTGCACGAACGCGCCCTTCAGGGCAGCGCCAGCCTGGGCAGCGTGGCTGCCGCCGCCGCCCTGCTGTTCCGGCAGCGCTCGCTGCGGCTGCTGGCCGCCGACCTGGGGGGGCGCACCGTCTGTATGCGTCCGCTGGGGGCCTACTGCGTGGCGGTGGTGGCGGGCACCGGCGTGAACACCGGCCGCCTGCTGGCCGAACTCGGCCAGGTCCGGGCGGCCACGTGAGCCGCTCTTTGCGCCGGGGCACCCGGCTAAGCCTGCTCGCCGCCGCGCTGGCGGCCGGATCGGCGGCCGCCCAGGACCTCACGGCCTACCGGGCGCTGGCCGCCAGCCTGGACGCCGCCGCCGAGGCCGGGGGCACCTGGCAGGGCGCCGAACGGACCCTGACCGAACTCGACCGCGCCGGGGCGGCCCTGGAGCAGCTCGCGCCCACCCTGCAAAACCAGCAGGTGGTGGGCAGCCTGCGCGGCGCCCTGAACGGCGCCCGCGCGGCGCTGGCCCGCACCCCCGCCGAGGTGCAGGCGCAGGTGCTGCTGGGCCGCGGCCTGCTGCGCAAGGCCCTGTACGAGCAGACCCTGGGCGGGCTGGCCGGGGCACCCGCGAACGCCTCGG
Source organism: Deinococcus budaensis (assembly GCF_014201885.1). Lineage (NCBI taxonomy): Bacteria > Thermotogati > Deinococcota > Deinococci > Deinococcales > Deinococcaceae > Deinococcus > Deinococcus budaensis. Next base: position 22,253 of record NZ_JACHFN010000016.1, read on the forward strand.
CGGGGCTGCGCCTGCTGGCCCGCGAGTTCGGCCTGACGGCGGCCGCCACCGGGGCACTGACCCGCGACGCGGCGGCGGGCCGACCCGAGCGCGTCGCGTGGCGACTGCAACGGGCGGCGGCCCAGAAAGTCGCCTCGGCCCTGCAAGCGGCCCGGCCCCAGCGCAGCGCCGATTCCTACCTCCAGCTTGCGCGGGCCAGCGGCTGGTTCACGGTCGTGCAAGAAGCGGGCGCCGCCCACGACCTGCGGGCCGCCGGGTTCACGGCCGCCCTGGCGCAGCTCGCGGCCGACGACCGCGCCGCCCTGGCCCGCTCGCTCACGGCGCTGCGGGGGGGCAGCGCGGCCCTGGGGCGCTCGCTCGCCGCGCCGCCCGCCCTGCCCCGCCCGGCCGCCACCCAGACCGATTCCCCTACCACCTTGGCCCGCCCGGCTGGACAGCCGCCCACCGGCCCAGCGCCCACTGAGATGGCGCCTACCGATCCGGCGCCCACCGAGCGGCCCGGCGCCGCCGCCCGTCCGGCCGGCTCCGGCAGTCTGGACCTGACCTACGCGGCGCTGGGCCGCGCCCTGACCGCCAGCGGCCACGGCGACCCCGAGACGGCCCGGCGCGAACTCACGCGCGGACTGGCGGCGCTGGCCTCGGTGCCCGCCGGACTGCGGGCCGCGCCCGGCTACGAGCAGTGGCGCGAGGACCTCGCGGCGGCGCAGGAGCGGCGCGGCCTGCGCCCCGGCGACGTGCAGGCCCTGATCGCGGGGCTGGGCGGCGTCGAGCGCGCGGCGGCGGGCGAGAGCGGCGCGGCGGTGGACCGCGCCTCGGCGGCCTCGGCGCGGACCTTCAGCGGGGGGGTGCGCGCCGCCGTGTTCCTGCTGCTCGCGCTGCTGGCCCCACTCCCGCTGTACCTGCTGCACCTCGCCTTCGGGGGACGCAACCCCTCGTGGCGGGCCATCACCGCCGCGCTGGCGCTGCTGCTGCTGCCGGTCTTTCTGGAGGGCCTCTTCGGCTTCCTGGGCTGGCTGGGGGACGTGTCGGGGGTGGCCCTGCTGCGCGCCGCGCCCACCCTGACCCTCTGGCAGGGGGCCTACGGCCTGCCGCTGCGGGCGCTGCTCACGGCGCTGGCCATCGGGCTGGCAACCTACGGCTTCTGGGGCCTGTGCGCGCAGTTCGGCCTGCTGGGACGCCGCCAGCGCACGGCCACCCCGCCCCTTCAGCCGGTTCTCGACTGGGAAGAAGAGCCGTGAGTGCGCCTCTCCCTGAAGCTGCCCCCTGGAGCCGCCTATGACTGCTGACCCCCTCTCGCCGGACACTGCGGCGCCCAGCCCCGCCGAACCGCTGCACCGCCTGCCGGTGCGGCTGCTGGGCGACCTCGTCTCGCCCCGGGCGCTGGAGCGGCTGCTGGCCGACGGCGCGCACGCGCGCGGCCTGACCCCCGAGACGCTCGACGCGCCCGCGCTCGAGGACCTGCTCAAGCGCGAGGTCTTCCGGCGGCTGCAACTCAGCGTGCCCGCCGCGCTCGCCAAACGCCGCGTCTCGGAAGTGATCGCGGCGCTGCTGGAAGCCACGCCCGCCGCCGCGCTGCCCGGAGGCGGCCGCGAGCGCCTGAGCGCCCTGGAGGAGGGCGCGCGGCGCTTCACGCTGTATTTCGACTGGCCGGAGACCCAGCGCCTGCGCGGCGTGCTGGGGGTCGCCCGCCAGCAGGAGGCCGCCGGGCAGGACATCGGGCCGCTGATTCGCGAGGGCCAGGAATTGACTGCCCTGATGGAGCGCCGCCTGCAAGAAGGCCTGGTCGCCCAGGCGCAGGACCTCGCGGAACTGCGCGCGGCCTTTGACCGGGTGCAGGGCATGGGCGGCAAGGACGTGCGGCGCCTCGAAAGCCTGATCGCCCAGATCGTGGAGGCCCAGGGCCAGGGCGTGCTGCTGCCCGCCGAGGTCGAGCGCGCCCAGGGCGTGACTTTTACCCTGCGCAAGCTGCTGGAGTCGTCGGTGGTGCAGCCGCTGTCGCCCGGCGGCGCGCCCGCGCCTGCCGACCCCGAGGCGCAGGCGCGGGTGCTGGCCCTGGAACAGGAACACGTGGCCCGGCAACTGGAGGACCTGGCGCGCGAATTCGGCCCGGTGGTGCGCGCCCGGCCCGAGCTGGAGGCGCAGGCGCAGGCCCTGCGGGAGGAGCACACCCGCGGCGCGGTCAAGGCCGAGGCCGTGCAGGGCTGGCGCGCGAGGCTGGAAGCCGCCCGCGACACGCTCCTGCACGCCCAGCGCGAGGACCTCGCGGCGGTCGAGGCCCGGCTGGCCGCGCTGCCCCTCAGCCCCGCGCGGCAGGAAGCCGGGGTGGCGCTCGAGGTGGCCCGCCTGACCCTGGCGGGCGGCGGCCTGGCGACCGACGAACTGCGCGACCTGCACGGCACCCTGGCGGCGCTGGAGGCGGCCCCCGAGGCCGCGGCCCGGCTGCTGGAGGCCCAGCGCGAACTCGGGGAGGTCGAGCGGGCCAGCCGCGACGTGCCGGGCGCGGAAGCCGACCTGGCCGCCCCGCTGGCCGAGGCCCGCGCCGCCCTGGCCCGCGGCGAGGCGACCGACGTGGGCGCCCTGTGGGCGGTGCTGGAGCGCCGCATGGCCGAGGCCGCCCAGCAGCGCCAGGATTTCGACGCCCGCGCCGACCACGTGGTGGCCGAGTACGACCACGTGCGCGACCTGGCGGGCGAGACCATCCAGAAACTCGGGCGCCTGGCCGAGACGTTGCGTGCCCAGCGCCGCCTGGGGCCGATGTCGGCCGACGCGCGCGGGCGCTACGCCCAGACCCTGGAGGGTGCCGAGGCCCTGCTGGCCGAGGCCCGCGCCGAGTACCAGGCCGCCCAGGAGGTGACGGCCAGCTTCGGCGCCGACGCCCTCAGCGGCCTGCTGGGCGTGTTCGACTTCGGGGGAATGGAGGAGGCGCCTGCTCCGGCCCCCGGCGGTCTTGCCGCCGCCAGCCTGACGCCCCTGGCCCCTGCCGCCGATCCGCTCACGCCCGCGCTCCCCGACGACTGCTGGCGGGTGCGCGGCAGCGCCCTGACCGGGGGACCGAACGACCCGGCGGCGCGCAGCGTGGCCGCCCTGCTGGAGCAGGCGGGGTACCTGGGCGCGCGCACCCTGGCCCTGGACGACGAGCGCGGCGCGTGGGCGGCCCGTTCGGACGGCGCGGGCGGCTGGCGGCTGGCGCGCGGGCCGAACGCCGCCGCCATTCATGACCGGGTGGGCGCCTGGCTGGCGACCGGGGAGGCGGCGGGTGGAGAGGCTGGGCGCTAGCCTGCGGGCGTGACGCTTCCTTCCTTTCCCCTGGCGCCCGGCGAGACGCGGCGGCTGCGCGGTCCCGGCGAGCAGCGTGCGCTGGGTGCGGCCCTGGCGGCGGCTCTCCCCCCCGGCGCGCTGCTGTTTTTGGAGGGCGAACTCGGCGCGGGCAAGACCACCCTGACCCAGGGGCTGGTGGGGGCGCTGGGCTTTGCGGGCGCCGTCACCAGCCCCACCTACGCCCTGATGAACGCCTATCCGGCCCCGGCGGGCCGCGTGCTGCACGTGGACGCCTACCGGGTGCGCGATGTGGCGGAACTGTACGAGATGGACCTCGAGGACCTGGTGGCGGGGAGCCGCCTGAGCATCGTGGAGTGGGGCGAGGGTCTGTATGCCGACTACCCGGCGGCTCCGGTGCTGCGGCTGGAGCATCTGGAGGGCGAGCCGGAGGTGCGGCAGGTGACGCGGGTGCGCTGAGGGGTCCCGGTCTGGGCGGCCCCGCCTTCTGCTTCCCGCCTCCCGCCCGACGCGAGGTGGGCCAGAATGGCCCCATGTGGACGCTGGTGGTGAATGGAGGAAGCAGCAGCCTGAAATTCGCGCTGCTGGAGTCGGACTCGGGCGAGGTGGCGCTCTCGGGCCTCGCGGAGCGGCTGGGGTCGGACGGCGCCTCGGTGCGGGTGGACCGGGGAGACGAGCGGGTGACGGTGCCCCTGCCGCGCGGCAGCTACCCGGAAGCGTTCGGCGTGCTGCTGGCGGAGCTGGACGCCCTGGGGCTGCGCGAGCGGGTCCGGGCGGTCGGGCACCGGGTCGTGCACGGGGGCGAGCGCTTCAGCGCCCCCGCCCAGATCACGCCGGAGGTGCTGGAGGCCATCCGGGCCTGCGTGCCCCTGGCGCCGCTGCACAATCCGGCCAACCTGGCAGGCATCGAGGCGGCGCAGGCGGCCTTTGGGGAGCTGCCGCACGTGGCGGTCTTCGACACCGCCTTTCACCAGACCATGCCGCAGGTCGCCTACCGCTACGCCGTTCCGGAAGCGTGGTACAGCCAGCATGGCGTGCGGCGCTACGGCTTTCACGGCACCAGCCACGCTTACGTGGCGGGCGAGGCGGCGCGGCTGCTGGGCCGCCCGCTGGAGGAACTGAACCTGGTCACCGCGCACCTGGGCAACGGGTGCAGCGTGGCCGCCGTGCAGGGCGGGCGCAGCGTGGACACCTCCATGGGCCTGACCCCGCTGGAAGGCCTGGTCATGGGCACCCGCAGCGGCGACGTGGACCCCGGTCTGCCCGACTATCTCGCCCGGCAAGCGGGCCTGAGCCTCACCCAGATCACGGCGGCGCTGAACAAGGACAGCGGGCTGCTGGGCCTGTCGGGCCTGACCAACGACCTGCGCGAGCTGGAGCAGGCCGCCGCACGCGGGCACGCCGGGGCGCAGCTCGCCACCGAGGTGTTCGTCTACCGCCTCGCCAAGACGGTCGCCGGGATGGCGGTCGCGCTGGGCACCCTCGACGGGCTGGTCTTCACGGGCGGGATCGGCGAGAACAGCGCCGCCGTGCGCGCGGCCACCCTCGCCCGCCTCTCGTTGCTGGGCTTCCGCCTGGACGAGGCTGCCAACGCCGGGGCGGTGCGCGGCCAGGCAGGCCCCATCACCGCGCCCGGCAGCGTGCCCGCGCTGGTCGTGAACACCGACGAGGAACGGATGATCGCGCGCGAGACGGCGCAACTGGTGGCGGGTGGCCCGTAGCGTGGAGGACGCGCAAGCGAGAAGTCTTGACCCGCGCCTTCACACGCCCCCTTCCAAAGGAGCTTCCCCATGAAAACCCTCTTCGTCGCCCCCACCCGCAACGGCGTGGGCCTCAGCAGCACGGCGCTGGGCCTCGCCCGCGCCCTGGAACGTCAGGGCCTCAAGGTCGCCTTTCTCAAGCCGGTCGCGCAGACGCACGAGTCGGCCCCCGACGACTCGGTGCATTTCGCGCGCACCCTCGCGCACCTCGCCGCGCCCGATCCCCTCCCGCTCGCCCACGCCGAAGAACAGCTCAGCCTGGGGCAGGAAGAGGACCTGATGGAAGGCGTGATCGCCCTGGCGCGGCAGGCCGCAGGGAGCGTCACAGGCGGCGCGGACGTGCTGGTGGCCGAGGGGCTGGCGCTGAACGAGCGCAACACCTACGCAGGCGCCTTGAACGCCAGCCTCGCGCGGAACCTGGAAGCGGACGTGGTGCTGGTCTCCAGCCTGGCCGGGGTCACGCCCGCCGCGCTGGCCGACGAGCTGGAGATCGCCGCACAGGGCTACCGCCGCTCGGACGGCTCGGGGCTGGCGGGGTACGTGCTGAACTTCGCCCCGCGCGAGCTGGATTTCGGCGGGCTGCTGGCCGACCTGCGGGGGCACAGCCGCACCCTGGCGAGCGGCGAACTGCCGCTGCTGGGCGTCGTGGCGCAGTCCCCGGTGCTGGGGGCGCCGCGCACCCTCGACGTGGCCCGGCACCTGGGCGCCGAGGTGCTCAATGAGGGCGAGGCCGCCGCGCGCCGGGTGACCAGCACGGTCGTCACCGCGCGCACCGTGCCCAAGATGGCCGACCTCTTCACCTCGGGGGCGCTGGTCGTCACGCCCGGCGACCGCGAGGACGTGGTGATGGCCGCCGCCCTGTCGCACCTCAGCGGGGTGCCGCTGGCGGGGCTGCTGTTCACGTCCGGCAGCAGCCCGGAGCCGTCCATCGAGCGCCTGAGCCGCGCGGCCCTCACCAGCACCTTGCCGGTCTTGCGGGTGAACACCAACTCCTTTCACACCGCCTCGGCCCTCTCGCGGATGGACCCCCGGGTGCCGCACGACGACCTCGAACGCATGGAGCGCACGCTGGATTTCATCGCCGACCGGCTGGACACCGTGCCGCTGGGCGCGCGACTGCGGACCCCCCAGGCCGAGGGCGAGCGCCGGTTGCCCCCCAGCGCCTTTCGCTACGAGCTGATCCAGAAAGCCCGCGCCGCGAACAAGCGCATCGTGCTGCCCGAGGGTGACGAACCGCGCACCGTCCGGGCCGCGATCCGCTGCGTCGAGAAAGGCATCGCGCGCCCGGTGCTGCTCGCCAAACCCGACCGGGTGCGCCAGGTCGCAGAAGGCCAGGGCCTCACCCTCCCCGACGGGCTGGAAATCCTCGACCCCGAGCAGGTGCGCTCCAGCTACGTCGCGCCGATGGTCGAGCTGAGAAAGAGCAAGGGCCTGACCCCCCCGCAGGCCGAGGCACAACTCGAAGACACGGTGGTCCTCGGGACGATGATGCTGGCGCTGGGCGAGGTGGACGGGCTGGTGTCGGGCGCCATTCACACGACCGCCAACACCGTGCGGCCCGCCCTGCAACTCATCAAGACGGCGCCGGGAGCTGCCCTCGTCAGCTCCATCTTCTTCATGCTGATGCCCGAGCAGGTCCTGGTGTACGGGGACGCGGCGATCAATCCCAACCCCAATGCCCAGGAACTCGCCGACATCGCCATCCAGTCGGCCGACTCTGCGCGGGCCTTTGGCATTCCGCCCCGGATCGCCATGCTCAGCTACTCGACCGGCGAGAGCGGCGCGGGCGAGGACGTGGAAAAGGTCAAGGAGGCCACCCGGCTGGTCCGCGAGCGCCGTCCCGACCTCCCGGTGGACGGCCCCCTCCAGTACGACGCGGCCAGCGTGCTGAGCGTGGGCCGCCAGAAGGCCCCCGACAGCCCGGTCGCGGGCCGCGCCACGGTGTTTATCTTCCCCGACCTCAACACCGGCAACACGACATACAAGGCCGTGCAGCGCGCGGCGGGCGTGGTCGCCGTCGGCCCGATGCTCCAGGGGCTGCGCAAGCCCGTCAACGACCTCTCACGCGGGGCCTTGGTGGACGACATCGTGTACACGGTGGCGCTGACGGCGATTCAGGCGACGCAGGGGGAAAGCGGGGCGTAGGGCGCGTGGCTTGTGGGGCGCAGGCTGAGGCTCCAACCTGCGCTCCACAGCCCTAGCGTCTTCCCGCCAGCCACAGCAGCACCCCGCCCGCCAGCACCGCGATCAGGTCGGGCGCGGCGGCGGCCAGCAGGGGCGGCACGGCGCCGTTCTCACCCATCACCCGGAAGACGCTCCAGGTGGCGTAGTAGGCGAAAGAGAGCAGCAAGGCCCACACCAGCCCCAGGTTCAGGCCGCTGCGAAAGGAAAAGACCGCCAGGCTGACGGCAAAGAAAGCCAGCGCCAGCGCCGCCAGCGGCTCGGTGAATTTGCGGTACAGGGCGGTGAAGTCGGCGGGCGCCTGCACGTTCTGGGCGCGGTAGGTGTTCGTGCGGGCCAGCAGCTCGGGGAGGGGCAGGTAAAGGGGCTTGAGGCTGCCGTCCTCACCGCCGAAACTGGCCTGCACGTCCTGCACGGGCAGGGTGCCTGAGCGGAAGGTCATCACCGTGACCGGGCGGCCGTTCTCGAAGGTGACGCGGCGGCCCGCTTCCAGCTCCAGCACGTTGCTGCCGGGCCGCAGGCGCCCGCGCTCGGCGGTGAGGACCTCGCGGGGGGGCAGCCCGGCCTGCATGGTCACGATCCGCAGGTCGCGCAGCTCGCCGCCCGGCAACGCCTGCCCGACGCTGATCGCACGGTTCAGGGCGTCGCGCAGCACCAACCCCCGCTGCCCCAGCCCGATCACGCGCGGGTTGTCCAGCACGATCTCGCGCTGCACGTTCTGGGCCTCCACCTTGGCGCGGGTCACGACGAGTTCATTCAAGCCAAAGGCCAGCAGGGTCACCCCCGCCGCCAGCAGCAGCACGGGCCGGAACAGCCGCGAGGCGGGCATCCCGCTCGCCAGCGCCGCCTTGATCTCCGAGTCGGCCGAGAGCCGCGACAGGGCCAGCAGCGCGGCGAACATCAGCGCGATGGGCAGGCCCTGCGCCAGCGCCTCGGGCAGGTTGAGCGCCACCAGCCGCGCCACCAGCAGGCCGTCGGCCCCCTTGGCGAGCAGCGGCGCGATGGCCTCCTGAAGCAGCACCAGCAAGAACACCAGAATCACCGCCGCCAGCGCCCCCACCAGCGGCGGCAGCGTCTCGGCCAGCACGTAGCGCTCGAAGCGCTTCATGCGCGGCTCACCGCAGCCTCCATCACCGCAGTCTCCAGGCCAGCACGGCGGCAACCGTCAAAAACACCAGGTTGGGCAGCCACGCGGCCAGAACCGGCGGGAGGGCGCCCACCCGCGCGAACTGCGGGGCAGTGATCCACAGCACGTAGAAAAGCCCGACAAACACCACCACCGCCGCGAAGGCCGCCGCCCGGTTGCGCAGCAGCAGCCCCAGCGTGCCCGCCGCCAGCGCGAACACGACCGCCGTCAGGGGATCGGCCACCCGCGCGGCAAGCTGGTGGCGGTCCACCCGCCGCTCCTCCGGGGTGCCCTCGGCGCTGGCGAGCCGGGCGCGCAGCTCGGGCGTGCTGACCTGCTTGGCGGGCGGGGAGGGCGGGCGCAGGCGGTCAGTCTGGGCAAAGACCAGCGGGCCGGGTTCCAGCCGGGGATCGGCCCCCGGACGGGTGATCCAGGCGCCCTGCACGGTCCAGGTCTGGGCCGCCGTGTCCCACAGGCCGCTGGGGGCGGTGACCGTTTCGTTCCCGCGCTGCACCAGCACCCCGTCGAGCGCGGCGACCGGGCCGCCATCCTCGTTGTGGACCCGCCCGGCGTAAAAGAGCGCGTCCGGCGCGGCAAAGGTGTAGTTGTCCTGGGTCGGCGCGGGGACCGGCCCGCCGTAGATGGCAAACCAGGCCTGATCGAAGCGGGCCAGTCCGGCAGGCACCAGGTAGCCCGCGTTCAGGTACGTCAGCGCCCCCACCAGCATGAACGGCAGCGCCAGCGGCCACACCAGACTGAGGGGCCGCACCCCTGCCGCGAACATCGCCTTGAGTTCGCTGTCCCCCTGCATTCGCCCGAAGGCGAGCAGCACCGCGAACGGCACCGACAGCACCAGCGCCTGGTTGAGCACGTTGGGCGCCAGCGTGCCAAACACGTTCAGCGCCTGCCGGGGAGTCGCGTTGTAGGCCAGAAAGGCGCCCACGCTGGTGCTCAGCGCGTCGGTCAGCTGCAAGATCAGGAAGAGGGCGACGCCCGCCGCGTACCAGCGCAGCACCTCGCGCAGCACCGAGCGGGTCAGGGTGACAGGCACGCGCGGCATTCTAGCGGGGACGCATGAGGAAGCGGGGCGGGGAAACCGCACCTGCCCGGTCCCAGCGCGGCCAGCACAAAGCGCCCACTCGGGCCGAGCGGACGCTGGAAAGGGTGAGTAAGAGAGCTAGTGCCGAGGCGGCCTCACGCCGTGGCCCTAGCCCACCTGTGAGGGCAGCGGGTTGTCCCAGAGGTGGCGCTCGCGCTGGGCAACCCCCTCGTGCAGGCGCAAGATGGCCGCGTTGCCGTGGGCGCCGCGCTCGGCGATGGCGCGGGCGGTGGCGGTGTCGAGGTAGGCCAGGCGCAGCAGCTCGTCACTCCGCAGGCCGTCGCGGGTCTGCCTGACCCCGCGCTCGCGGCGGATGGTGGCCGAGTCGGTGCCCAGCACGCTGCGGTTGCTGATCGAGCCGAGCTGGCCGTACACCCGGCCCTCCCCGCCGTGGCGGGCCACGGTGCTCATCAGCTCGCGCCGGGCGTCGGTGCTCTCCAGCCGGGCGGCCAGCCAGCGCCGCGCTTCGGGGTTGGCGCTGCGCTCGGCGATCTCGGCGGCCAGCCGCACGTCGCCGGTCAGGGCGCGGGCCAGCAGCGTCTGCGCCCGCTTGCGCCAGCGCCGCGCCTCGGGGGTGTCCAGCGTGAAGGCCAGCCGGGCAAACTCGCCCGCGTCCAGCGTGGCTTCCGGCCCCACGCCGAAGTCGCGCTCGGGGCTGGTCAGGTCATGTTCGGCGGCAAACGAGGGCCAGTCGGCAGGCATTGGAACGCCCAGCGCGAGCAGGGCGGCGGCGGCGTGAAGCAGGCCGTCCGCACTGGCAGGCAGCCGGTGCGTGCCGAATTCCAGGGTATGGGGAACGGTCTTCATACGAATATCTTAGCACACTTTACGCTAAAAACATAACCTTCAAAGGCTCCGGAGCCTGCTGGAGACCCTCCTTTTAGTCCCTCTGGGCGCGCGTCTAGCCCCTTATCTTCCAGTCAGGCTTATGGGCGTCTCCCCTTTCTCGCACCCATCCGATTTCGCCCCGAACGGAAGGCGACTGTTCCCTGTTCAGGTCGCGGGGCAGGTCCAGAGGGTTGAATATCTCCCCTCCCCAGATTGCATACGCCGGAGGGTGGGCGAGGCAGGAACGGACCGCGAAAATGCGCGGCAGGAGAGCTTCCCTGGCCCTCCAAGCCTCTGAGCCGCCTGGCAAGACGTGAGAAGCTTGACTGCGGCTGCATTCCGGGCTATAGTTTTGGACATCACCGCCCAGAGAGGCGGCTTTTTTATTGCCCGTCCTTTAGTGGCCGTCTCCGCCCAGGACCTCCAGCGCTGCCCGCGCCGTCTCCAGTTGGGTCTGGGCGGTGCGGCCCGGAGCGGCCAGCGGTGTCAGGCGCACGATATCGGCCCACACCTGACGCCGGAGCAGCGTGGCCCCCTCCCGCAGCAGGTGCGGCCCGTAACGCAGCGCCGCCGCGAGGGGGAGTCCCTGGTAGGCGGGGTCGTCGCCCGGCCTCCGCTCCAGCCGCAGCACCGGGTAGGGCCAGTGGCCGGGAATCAGGCGCTCGGCGCGCAGGTGGTAGCCGTGCTCGCGCGCCCACACGCGCAGCGGTCCCGGCGAGTCGTTGGGCTGAAGCACCAGCGCGGGCGGCAGCCGTCCCTCGCCCGCCCGCCGCAGGATGCCCGCGATGGTCCCGGCGCCCATGCCAGTGACGCTGGCGCTGTCCACCTCGCCGGGGGCCAGCGGGCCGAAGCCGTCGCCTGCGCGCACCTCGATCCGCGCCGCCAGCCGGGCGCGGGCCACGTTCCCCCGCGCGTGGGCCAGCGGCCCGGGGTGGAGTTCGACGACCACGCAGCGCTCGGCGCGGCCCTGGGCGATCAGGCGAATGGGCAGATGCGCGTGGTCCGAGCCGATATCGGCGTGCGTGCCCGCCCGGATCAGCGCCAGGACCGCCTCCAGCCGGGCGTCCAGGGAGGGCAGCCTCACAGCGGCTCCACCACGTCCCCCACCCGCAGCACCCCGCCCACGATCACCCGCGCGGTCAGCCCGCCGTGCCCGCGCACCGCGTTGTAGCCGCCCACGCCCAGCGTCTCCTCCATCCGCGAGCAGGGGTGGCACTCCCCGGTGCCCTCCAGCACGACCTCGCCCACCCGGAAGCGGGCGTCTTTGAGGGCCAGCAGCGGCAGCCCGCTCACGACCAGGTTGCGGCGCAACTGCTCGGGTGTGGCCTGCGCCAGCCCGGCGAGCGCCGCGATCACCGGCAGGTGCTCGGCCTGAATCAGGGTGACCTGCCGCCGCCCCGGGCCGCCGGGGATGGGCGCGGCGCGGGCGACGTGGGCGGCCTCGCCCGGCGGCCCGGTCAGCGCCCGCAGGCGCCCCGGCGCGACCTTGCCGTGGTCCCCAAGCAGACCGACCAGCGGATGCGCCTCGGCGTCCGGCACACTCTGAATGGGGGCGCGGCGGGCCTCCCGCAGCCCGATCCAGTCCAGGCGGCCCGGACGGGGAAAGGTGGCCCGCAACTCGTGGATCGTCTTCACGGGGGACAGGGTAAGGCCGCGCGGGCTTTGCTACACTGCCCCGCATGAGGCGTCTGACCCGACGTGCGTATCGGCCCCGCCGCTAGGGTGGGAGGGTCAGTCACAGCCTGAAATCCAACCCCGGGGCGGCGCACCTGCGACAGGCAAGTGCGCCGCCTTTTTTCTTTGGAGACCCCATGAACGACATCCGCCGTCAGCTGCCCGCCGAGGAACAACTTGAACTTCTGAAGCGCGGCGTCGTGGACCTCGTCACCGAGGACGACCTGCGCCGCAAGCTCACCCGCAGCCTGGAGACGGGCATCCCGCTGCGCGTCAAGCTGGGCGCCGACCCCACCCGGCCGGACCTGCACCTCGGGCACGCGGTGATTTTGCGCAAGATGCGGCAGTTTCAGGACCTCGGGCACCGGGTCATCATGCTGATCGGTGACTTCACCGCCATGATCGGCGACCCCAGCGGCAAGTCCAAGACCCGCCCGCCGCTGACGCTGGAAGAGACCCGCGCCAACGCCCAGAGCTACCTCGAGCAGTGCCGCCTCGTACTACGCGACGACCCCGAGGTGCTGGAGGTGCGCTTCAACGGCGAGTGGCTCGAACCGATGGGCTACGCGGACGTGATTCGCCTGGCGAGCCGCTACACGGTCGCCCGCATTCTGGAGCGCGACGACTTCACCAAGCGGCTGAACGCCGGAACGCCCATCAGTGTCCACGAACTGCTCTACCCGCTCACCCAGGGCTACGACTCGGTCGCGCTGCAAGCGGACGTGGAACTCGGCGGCACCGACCAGCTGTTCAATAACCTGGTGGGCCGCGCCCTGCAACGCGACTATGGGCAAGAAGCCCAGGTCGTGCTGACCCTGCCGCTGCTCGTCGGCCTCGACGGCGTGGAGAAGATGTCCAAGAGCCTCGACAACTACATCGGCCTGACCGACGAACCGCACCTGATGTTCGCCAAACTGATGAAGGTGCCCGACCCGCTGCTGCCCAACTACTTCACGCTGCTGACTGACCTGCCGCAGTCCCAGGTCGCTGAGCTGCTCGCCGGGCATCCGGTCGCCGCGCACCGCGTCCTGGCCCGCGAGGTGGTCGCCTGGCTGCACCCGGAAGCCGACCTCGACGCCGCCGAGGAACGCTTCCGCTCGGTGGCCCAGGGCGCCATCCCCGGGAACATCCCCAGCGTGGCTGTCCCGAGCGACCTGGCGGGCGACGACGGCCGCTACAGCGTGGCCCGGCTGGCGGTGCTGGCAGGCCTGGAACCCAGCAACGGCGCGGCCCGCAAACTGATTCAGAACCGCGGGCTGCGGCTCGACGGTGAGACCTACACCGAACCGCAGGGCAGCGTCGCGCTGCCGACGGGCGGCGTGGTCATCCAGAAGGGCAAGGACCGCTTCGTGCGGCTGACCCCGGGAACCTGAGCCGGGCCGCACGGGGCTGGGGCCTTCCTGCCCGGTCTGGGCGCTCCTGCGCTGGCTCCTGGCCGCGCCGGGTTATGCACAGGGCGGCTGTGGACAACCTCGCGGGGTGTGGACAACGTGCCCGGCGCCCCCCTGGGGGCGGGCCGCCAGGAGTTATCCACAGCGGGCATGTGGAAAAAGTGCCTCCCTGTGGACAAAAACTGGACCGGCCCATCACACGGACGTGACAGGTCGGTCCTTGCCCGTCTCCCGGCGGTCAGGCCAGAGAGGGAGACAGGGGCTACACGCGGTCGCTCAGGTCCTCCTCGCGCAGCCGCTCGACGCGCAGCATGTTGGTGGTGCCGCGCACGCCGAAGGGCACGCCCGCCGTGATCACGTAGCGGTCCCCGATCTCGGCCAGCCCGCTCTTTTTCAGCTCGTCGTTGGCGATGCGGACCATGTCGTCGGTGTCGTGGGGGTCCTCGCTGAGCATCGGGAACACGCCCCAGGACAGCGCGAGCTGGTTGCGGGTCTGTTCGTTGGGCGTCAGGGCCAGGATCGCCACGGCGGGCCGGTACTTGGCGATGCGGCTCGCGGCCCCGCCCGTGCTGGTAAAGGTCACGATGGCGGGGGCTTCGAGCTTCTCACCGATGGAGCAGGCCGCGTAAGCGATGGAATCCTGGGCGAGTTCGGTATCCACGACCAGCTGGCGCTGCATCACCGCGTAGTGCTCGCTGGACTCGGCCTCGCGGGCGATGCGGTCCATCATGGCGACCGCCTCGACCGGGTACTGCCCCGCCGCCGACTCGGCCGAGAGCATCACGGCGTCGGTGCCGTCGTAGATCGCGTTCGCCACGTCCGACGCCTCGGCGCGGGTGGGCCTGGGCAGGTGAATCATGCTTTCCAGCATCTGGGTCGCGGTGATCACCGGCTTGCCGGCCTCGCGGCACAGGCGGATCAATCGCTTTTGAATGGTGGGCACCTGCTCGGGGCGCATCTCGACGCCCAGGTCGCCGCGCGCCACCATGATCCCGTCCACCTCGCGCAGGATGTCGTCGAAGCGGTCCACCGCCTGCGGTTTTTCGATCTTCGCCATCAGCCTGGCCCGCGAGCCGAAGCGGGCGAGGTAATGCCGGGCGAGCAGCAGGTCGTCTCTCGAGCGCACGAAACTCAGGGCCACCCAGTCCACGCCCAGCCCCGCGCCGAATTCCATGTCCTGCACGTCCTTTTCGGAGAGCGCAGGCACCGAGAGGTCGGCCTGGGGCACGTTGATGCCCTTGTTGTTTTTCAGGACGCCGCCGATCACCACCTTGGTAAGCACGTCCCGGCCACGCACCGCCTCGACGCGCAGCGCCATGTTCCCGTCGTCGAGCAGCAGCAGCATGCCGGGGTGGACATCCTGCGCCAGCCCCTTGTAGGTGCTGCCCACCCGCGTCTCGTCGCCCTCGACGTCGTCCATGGTGATGGTAAACGGCTGCCCGCTTTCCAGCGTGACCGCGCCCTGGGCAAAGCGGCCCACCCGGATCTTGGGTCCCTGAAGGTCTTGCAGGATGCCGATCGCCACGCCCTTGCGCGCCGCGAGTTCGCGCACGAGCTGCACCGTCTGGCGGTGGTCTTCGGGGTCCCCGTGGCTGAAGTTCATGCGGACCACGTTCAGCCCCGCGTCGATCATCCGCCCCAGCGTGTCCGGATTGCGGCTGGCCGGGCCGATGGTGGCGACGATTTTGGTTGCCCTGTCAAAGTGTTTCATGGTGGGTCCTTGGGTAGTTCGGTGTTGGAAGCTCTTCCAGAGGGCAGACAGCTGTCAGCGATCAGCCGTGGGCACCCTCCGCAAGCTGATCGCTGACGGCGAGGACGCCTCTTACCTCAGCGCCCGCCGCCCCAGGTACACCGCGCGGTCTCCCAGCGCGTCTTCGATGCGCAGCAGCTGGTTGTACTTGGCGATGCGGTCGGAGCGGCTGGCCGAGCCGGTCTTGATCTGCCCGGCGTTGGTGGCGACGGCGAGGTCGGCGATGAAGCTGTCCTCCGACTCGCCCGAGCGGTGGCTGATGATGGTGCCGTAGCGGCTGCGCTTGGCGAGTTCGATGGCGTCCATCGACTCGGTCAAGGACCCGATCTGGTTGACCTTGACCAGGATCGCGTTGCCCACGCCCGTCTCGATGCCGCGCGCCAGGCGCTCGGGGTTGGTCACGAACAGGTCGTCCCCGACGAGCTGCACCCGGTCCCCGATTCTGGAGGTGAGCTGCTGCCAGCCGTCCCAGTCGTCTTCCGCCAGCCCGTCCTCGATGGACAGAATCGGGTAGCGGCTCGCCCAGTCGGCCCAGAAGTCCACCATCTCGGCGGTGGACAGGGTGCGGCCCTCGCTTTCCAGGTGGTACTGGCCGCCCTTGTACAGCTCGGTCACGGCGGGGTCGAGGGCGATCACGATGTCCCGGCCCGGCTCGTACCCGGCCTTCTCGATGGCCTCCAGCAGCACCTGGAGGGCTTCTTCGTTGCTTTTCAGGTCGGGGGCGAAGCCGCCCTCGTCGCCCACGTTGGTGTTGTACCCGCGCGCCGAGAGGACCTTTTTGAGGGTGTGGAAAGTCTCGGCGCCGTAACGCAGCGCCTCGCGGAAGGTCGGGGCGCCGACCGGCATCACCATGAATTCCTGAAAGTCGACCGAGTTGTCGGCGTGCGCGCCGCCGTTGATCAGGTTCATCATCGGGACGGGCAGCGTCTTGGCGTTGCTGCCGCCCAGATAGCGGTACAGCGGGAGGTCGAGGGCCTGGGCCGCCGCACGGGCCGTGGCGAGGCTGACCGCCAGGACCGCGTTGCCGCCCAGCTTCCCCTTGTTGGGGGTGCCGTCGAGCGCCAGCAGGGCCGCGTCCACCGCCCCCTGGTCCGAGGCGTCCAGGCCGACCACGGCGGGGCCGAGGGCCTCGTTCACGTTCTGCACGGCCTTCAGGACGCCCTTGCCGCTGTAGCGCTCGCCGCCGTCGCGCAGCTCCAGCGCCTCGTGGGTGCCGGTGCTGGCCCCCGAGGGCACGATGGCGCGGCCGGAAAAGCCGCTGACGAGGTGAACTTCGGCCTCGACCGTGGGATTTCCGCGCGAGTCGAGCACTTCACGGGCGATCACTTTCTCGATGTTCATGCGCTTGCCTCCTGCGTCAACTCTGAATTGCGGGCCTGTGCCTGCCTCAGCCTTCCGCCCTGGTCCCGGCCTGCGGGCGCCAGGTGTAACCCAGACACTATAAGCGCCCGCTGCCCGGTTGCCCCGGCGCCGGGGCGTCTGGGGCCACGGCTACACCGGGTTCAGTGAACCTGGGGGGTGGAGGCCGGGCCGGAGATGCCCCGTGCGGGCTTCCACAGGCCCCTCAGACCCTCAGCGTGACCATCACCGCCATGTAACCCCCACCCCCGCTCGCGCGGAAGATGGCGGGGCTGGTGGAGCCGGAAAAGAGCAGCTCGGCTTCGCCCTCGATCGGCCCCAGGGCGTCGAGCACGTGCCGGGCGTTGAACGCGAGGCTCATGGCGGGTTCACTGCCGCCCTGCACCACGTCCAGCGTGTCCTGGGCGCGTCCGTAGTCCCCCTCGGCGGCAAGCAGCAGTTTGCCCTGCGACACCTGAAACTCGACCCGGTTGTTGGCGTTCTTGTCGGCCAGCACGGCCACGCGGTTCACGGCCTCCTTGAGCGCGGTGGCGGGAAGGGTCACCTGAAGCTTGATGTCCTTGGGAATCACCCGCTCGTAGTCGGGAAAGTCGCCGTCGAGCAGCTTGAGGTTCATCCGGACGCGGTCGGTGGTCACGCTCAGCAGGCCCTCGCCGTAGGTGAAGCGGGCCTCGCCGTCCCTCAGGACCCGGATCAGCTCGTCGGCGCTGCGGGCGGGCACGATCAGGTTGCGGCCCTCGCCGTTCGCCGGAAAGTCGCGAATGGCGACCCGGTAGCCGTCCGACGCCACCACCCGCGCCGCGTCCGCGCGGTGCTCGAGCTTGATCCCCCGGAAGACCGCCTGAAAGGCCTCGTTGCTCGCGGCGTAGCGCACGCTGCCAAAGGCGCGGGCGAGTTCGGCGGCGTCGAGGCTCACGTCGGCATGGCCCGGAAAGGTCAGCGGCGGGTAGGCTTCCAGGTCTCCGGTCTGAAGCTTGAAATCCGAGCCGCCAGCGCGTACGGCGAGTTCCTGCCCGCTGATTTCAAGTTCGACGAGTTCGCCGCCCAGGCTGCGTACGATCTGCGCGAACAGATGGGCAGGCACCACGAAATTCTGCGGGTCCTGCACCTCCGCCGGAACGAAGCACGACAGGTCGATTTCGAGGTTGGTGCCGCTGAGGGTCAGGCCCCGGTCGCTGGCTTCCACCTTGAGCGCGGTAAGCAGCGGATTGGAACTGCGGCTGGGGATCACCCTCTCCAGCAGGCCGAGACCTTCGCTCAGGGTTTTCTTCGTGACGTGTGCTCTCATGCTGCCCCTCTCTGGGTTGGCTCCCTATCTTTTAACTGTTCTTCTTAACTAAAAAAGATAGTAGTAGTAGTAATAGGGCCTGTGGAAACTGTGGATAACTGGCTTCGGGCTGCGCTGGGAGGAGAAAAGTTATCCACAATAGACCTGTGGATAACCCCCTCAGCCTGTGGATAAGCTGTGGATAACTTGGGGGGTTATCCACAGGCTGGATGACCTGTGGATAACTGGCCGGTTTTTCCACAGGGTTATCCACAGGAAAAAGGCACTTATCCACAGCTTATCCACAGGGTTATCCACAGAAAGTGAAACTTTGCACGCGGATTTGGAACGGGATTTGGAACTTATTCGCCTCCCAACAGAACCGTACGCCGTCATTCTGTCCCCTCTTCGGGGTCATCCACGGCCTGCATCTGGCGGCGCAGGGCATCCACGGAGGCGGTCAGCTCGGCGTCCCGGCCCAGTTGTTCAGTGACCTTGGAGACCGCGTGCATCACGGTGGAATGGTCGCGGCCGAAAAACTGGCCGATTTCCGGCAGCGAGTGGCTGGTGAGTTCGCGGATCAGGTACATGGCGACCTGACGGGGCACGACGACCTCGCGCACCCGGCCCGAACCGCGCACCACGTCGGGCGGCATGTTGAAGTGCGCGGCGGTGGCCCGCAGCACGTCCATCATCTCGACCTTGATCTCTTGCGGCGCGAACACATTGCTCAGTGCCTTGGCCGCCACCGCCCGCGAGAAGGGCACGCTATTGAGGCTGGAAAAGGCCACCACCCGCATCAGGGCGCCCTCCAGTTCACGGATGTTGCTGGTGACCTGCCGGGCGATCAGTTCCAGCACCTCCTGCGGAATGTCGATGCGGTTGTGCTCGGCATTCATCTTCAGGATCGCCACCCGCGTCTCGTACTCGGGGGACTGGATATCGGTGATCAGGCCCCACTCGAAGCGGCTGCGCAACCGGCCTTCGAGGGTCTGAATGTCTTTGGGGGGACGGTCGGAACTCAGGATGATCTGCTTGTGATTCTCGTAGAGCGCATTGAAGGTGTGGAAAAACTCCTCCTGCGTGCGCTCTTTGCCCGCCAGGAACTGGATATCGTCGACGAGCAGCAGGTCAACCGAGCGGTAGCGGTTGCGAAACTGCGTCATTTTGTCGTCCCGGATCGCGTTGATCAGGTCGTTGGTAAAGGACTCGGTCGAGACGTACTCGATGCGTTTTTCGGGGAATCTCTCGGTGATGTAGTGCCCGACCGCATGCATCAGGTGGGTCTTGCCCAGGCCCACGTCCCCGTAGATGAAGAGCGGATTGTACGCCTTGCCGGGCGACTCGGCCACCGCCAGCGCCGCCGCGTGCGCGAGGTTGTTGTTCGGCCCCACCACGAAGTTTTCGAAGGTGTATTTGGGATTGAGGCTCTTGCGGTTCTCGGCGGGAAAGGCGGCGGGAGCCTGGCGCGGCCCGGGACCGGAGCGGGCCGGAGGCGGGGCGGGCGGCGGGTCCTGGGGCAGGATCATCGCCTCCTGCACGGCGGGCAGCACCTGGAAGCTGACCTGCGGGTTCTGCGCGCCCAGGCTTCTCAGGGCATCTTCCAGCAGTTCCAGGTAATGCTTGCGAAACCACTCCTGCGCGAAGGAGTTCCGCACGCCCAGCACCAGCGACCCCTCCTGCACGCCCAGGTTCTTCACCGGAGCGAACCAGGTGTGGTACTCGACTTCCGAAATGTTTTTGCGGACGTACCCCAGCACGTCCGCCCAGATTTCCTGCGAGATAACGCGCACCTCCCCCGTGGTCTTGCCCGCTTCGAGCTTGCGCGGCCAGCATAGCACTGGCCCGTCTCTCTCCCATCTGAGGGAAAGGGGGGGGCAGGCCGCCCCGGCTCAGCCCCGCGCGCCCCGCACGGCAGCGAGCACCTCGGCCTCACGCTCCGGGGTCAGGAAGGACTTTTGTGGAGTGTCCGCGCTCCAGGCCCGGGTGTCCCGCGCCGTGGTGACCGGGTCCGTGTGGGTCAACCCTGCCGCCCGCGCCCGCGCGAAGGACACGTCCATCAGGCCGCCCTGTTCACCGTCGGCCGGGACGTACACGGGCAACTCGCTCCAGCCCAGGCCCTGCGCTTCCAGCGTGGCGGCGTCCACCCAAACGGGCTGGGCGTCTCCTGCGGTCGCCTCCCGCACGGTCTGCACGAACTCCTGCCACGTCAGGCGCGGCCCGGCGAGGTTGAAGGTGCCCGGCACGTCCTCCTCCAGCACGGTCACGGTGAAGCGGGCGAGGTCGCGGGCGTCGATCACCTGCATGGCGTCGGAACCGTCTCCGGGCGCCAGAAACTCGCCGCCTGCCGCGATCCGGTCCACCCAGTAGGTGTAGCGCCCGGTCGGGTCGTGGGGACCGGCCACGATCTGCGGGCGCAGCACGGTGGCGCGCTCGCCGCAAACCTCCTCCACGATGTGCTCGCAGGTGACCTTCAGCGGTCCGTAGGTCTCGCCCGTCACCTCGGTCACATCCTCCCCGGCGGGGGGCAAGAGGGGGTCGTCCTCGCGGACGGGGTGGCGACCTTGCTCGGCGTATACGCTGACGGTGCTCACGAAGACGTAGCGCCCGATCCGGCCTTGCAGCGCCTCGGCGCTCGCGCGCACCTGCCGGGGCGTGTAACCGCTCACGTCCACGCAGGCGTCCCAGCGGCGGCCCTCCAGCGCCGCGAGGCCCGCCGCGCCCTCGTCGCGGTCCCCCTTGAGGCGCTCGACCGCGTCCGGCAACTCGTCGGGCGTACGCCCGCGCGTCAGCACGGCGACCCGGTGCCCCCCGGCCAGCAGCGCTTCCACGATATGCCTTCCGACGAACTGCGTTCCGCCCAGCACCAGCACGCTTAGCCCCGGCCTTGTCATGCCCGCAGCATCCCACGGCCCTACAGTGGGACGCATGAAGGTGCGTTTCACGTCTGGCCGGGTGCGCGTCCGCCTCGACGATCTGGAGGTCGCGGCGCTGGCGCGCGGCGACGACCTCGCGGCCCGGGTGGACTGGCCGGGCGGAGGCTGGGCGCTGACGCTCGACCCCGCTTCCGAGGGCGTCTCAGGCGAGGGCGGAACGCTGCGGGTGGGCCTGCGTGCGCGGCTGCCGGAGCTGCTCGACGAGGCGCGAGAAGGCGTGACGCTCCCGGGGCCGCCGCGCGTGGACGTGGAAAAGGACGACGGGCCGCCGCACGCCTGACGCTCCCCTCTCCCCTCCCCTACCGCCGCGCCCAGCGTCCGCCGATTTCCTCCGCCAGCCCCATAAGCTGGAGCATCACCAGCGCGGTCTGGAGGTCGGGCAGCGCCAGGCCGGTCGCCCCGCGCAGGTCGTCGAGGGTGGCGGGGGTACTCAGGGCGGCGTGGACGCGGGCCTGCTCGGGCGGGAGGTCGGGGGCGGGCACGGCGGGGGCTTCGCCCCAGCCCAGCTCGCTGAGGATGTCGGCGGCCGTTTCGGTCAGGACGGCGCCCTCGCGCAGCAACCGGTGCGGCCCGGCGGCGCGGGGATCTCCGGCGCGGCCCGGCACGGCGAAGACCGTGCGCCCGCATTCCAGCGCGTGGGTCGCGGTGATCAGGCTGCCGCTTTTCAGCTCGCCCTCGACGACCACCGTCGCCGCCGACAGCGCCGCGATCAGGTACGCAAAAAGGAGCGGGAAACTGGGTAAAGCGTTTCCTAGCCGCTGAAATCCGAGAGTTTTACTCCCGCTAACCTGCCAGAACACACAGCCGAGAGACCAGACAGGGCACCCCCAGAGGTGTCCTTTCCCTTTTCCCTGTAAGCCCCTGCATTTGCCCCAGAACCGTCCTAAAAGGCTTAGGAGAACCCACTAGGAGGAAATCCCCCTGTTAAAAGGTTGCAGAGCCGTCTAGAGCCTCACAGAGACATTTGGTTGGAATAAGTCTGTTGATTTCTGACTGTCATGTTTCTGTCCATTAATCTTGGACATGACTAGACATTTTACTTGATAACAGGCGGGAGTAACTAGAAAGAATCACGGTATTGCTGTATCATTACTACAATCAATTAGAGGTGATTACATGACTACCACATTAGGCAGAGTTTATTCTGCACAGTCAGCAGCAAAGATTCTAGGCATTCCAAAAATGACAATGCACAGACGTATTAGGCAGGGTTTTATTAGGATTCAGAATATCGGCACAGAAAGGAAACCCATTTACGCAATCCATGAGGCAGACTTACTCAGGTTTAAAGGATACTTAGAGGGTAATCTAGACCTAGAAGACCTTTAGAGAATAGAAAATGACGCCCTATCAAATGATAAATAGGGCGGTAATGGGCGAGCACGGGTTGACGGTTGGGGAACTGTATCAACACCCGAACAAGCGAGATTTGATTTTTAGTGTGATTGCGAAATTGAGAGAGTCTGGGGTTTGGACAGAACCCGCTAGACTCAAGGGAAAATCAACAGCCGAGAGAGAACGGAGCAAGGTTGCAGAACGCTTACTGTACGCTCAGGGCTACCACGGTGGGGATTTCTACTCAATAGTTTTTGAACTTGGCTCATTGCCGCTGTACAACGAAAAAACATGGAACACGGCTAAAGATTACTCAGAGCGGTTATTGGGTAAGGTTCCCCGGTACGAAAAACTAGAACATGCAAACGTGAGGAGCAATGGAACTCATTTCCATGCTTTAACCCTGCTCGACAACCATCCAGTTATCCCGGCTAATTTTCCAGTGATTGTAAGGGCTATCCCAATTGGTGTGGGAGCTTACGCCGTTATCCCGCTAGAGACTCAAATCAGAAAGTTTGTTGGCTACGAACAAAAAGAGATTGACAGCAGAGGAAAGAAAGGTAGAAAGGAGTTGAGAGCCTACGCTTACGCCGATTGGTGGGACTCAGAATATGCTAAACGGCAACAGGAGAACTACAGGGTAGAACTGGATATCAAAACGGGAAAGGTAGTAACCAAACCACCGAAACGCCTAGTCTTTAGTCGCACGGTTGGACTGCATGGATTCTGACGGTTATTTGTGTGTATGCCCTCCCCACCTAACTCCGTCACCTATCCAAAAACACCGCCCTACACAGCATTACCCACCAAAAAGCAGGTACTTACTATGACCTAACCCTATCACAAAACTTTACAAATGAAAAGCAAGAAAAACATTATCAACAGGTTTAAAATTTCTCCCTCAATACCCAGTAGGAGTACTCTTTCTGCACTTGCAACAAGCAATAGATGAGCAGCAGGATAGCCGAGAAATACGCACTGATTATTCTGCATTTTAGGTGCTCTTTTACTATGTCTTTTACGGAGTCTTTGGCATTGAAATCATGAGCTACTGGTAATCATTGACAATTATTTTGAGTAGGCTTAAATAGGAGAACAAGATGAATAACCCGACTATCAATCGGCTTCAAGTCTGTTTCCCAAAATCAGGAATATTTATTTTGAGTAAAATAAATCAGCAATACTAACGTGCAGGACAGCTATTTGGAAATACAGATTAGGAGTATCCCCAGTATTACCGTTACATTTAAGCTCCGTCGCCTTATTCAGTGACACCAATGCGTTTAAGAGATTTACGTGTGTTCTGTAATCATTCAACTGACTTGTTGATATGCTTGTGGCCGGAGTAGAAGTAAAATACGCCGTAAGCCTCTTATTGTACTCGACTTGAGCAGACATAGTAACAATGATTCTAGCTCTGGCAAGAGTGCATTGGGAAATATTTAAAGCCTGCCAGAGATTAACGGTTTCAGTGTAAGTATTTAGGCTGTCAACGTACCTTGTCACGGACTCACTCGGCGTGGGAAGAGTTTGAGCCAGAGACAAACCAGATAGGAACAGCGGCATCAGGAAGAACTTTTTCATGCCCTAGTCTAAAGGTCTTTGCTCTCATGGGGGAGGCCAAACCTGCCAGAGTACAGGAAACAAAGTCTATGCAGATATGCAAAGTCCCATCCGCTGATAGTTTCTTTTATCATCGGATAATCAGGTGCATAAATGGGCAGTTATTCACTCAGAGTTACTCAGGATAATTTCGGTTCTGCGGAGTAGGGTTCTGGCTTGCTCTTTGAGCTGGCTCAATTTCCCTACCCTTTTTGCGCTGTCAGGCTGTAGGCTGGGGCATGGCCCTGACCTTTATTACGTACAGCAGAGTCAGCACCCGGTCTCAGGGGGACTCATGGTCTCCGATTACCCAGCTCAATAGCTGCCATGAGTTCGGAATCTCTCAGGGCTGGAAACCTTACAAGAAAGAGCCGCACATTCATGACACTCAAACGGGGGTCTCCTACGAAGAAAGAAAGGGAATTCAGCGAGCCTTAGAGCTGGTACGGGCTGGCCTAGTCCAAAGAGTCATTATCAATGACATTGACCGTGCAGGCAGAGACGGGGAAAAGCTCAGGAAATTTATTGAGGATATCTACCAGATTAAGGGGGCAAGACCTATCATTAGTCTTGACTCTAGAGAGTTTGCGAGTGCTGACGAATTTATCCAAGCGTATCATTTCCAGATTGCCGTAGCCGAGCACAATAGACGAAAGATTATTATTGAGACTCGCCGGGGCATGAAAACAGCTTTTAGAGCGGGAGCTTACCTAACGTCTCCCCCATTTGGGTATCAGAGAGCAAAAGAGCTAGTGTCTGTAAGTGGAATGCAGGTAAACGTCACTAAGCTTAAACCTAATCCCATTGACTCAGACCTAGTTAGACAGGGCCTAGAATACTTTGCGGAGACTCAGAGCTACAGACAAGCCGCTGTCATGCTAAATAAATACAATCTAGTAAAGAACCCAGAGAGGAGACGTTCTTTCATTGCAACAAGCATGACAAGAATGTTTGACAATTTAGACCTTTATTTAGGTCTGCCCTACGTTGTAACCCGTGAGATTAACGGGGAGAAACTTACTCAGACCCAGCAACATGAACCTATTATTACTCAGCAGCTAGCCGAGAGAGTAAGAACGGCAGATAAGCTCAGAAACAGGGATATTCCGGGTACCCTGCCTAAACCTTTTCGCCGTCTGATTACCTGTTCATGCTGCGGCAACTTAGCCAAAGTCTGCACCAAAACCCCAGCTAACACCAAAAGAGTAAGTGACTATCATTACACTATCTGCTTTGGCCGTAGCAAGAGCCAAAACTATGCCCGCGTAGGATTGCCTCACCTAGTCAAAGAAACCAAGTGTAATTCTGAAATAGGAACTAGCAAGTTTATTAAACACCTAAACCAATTCCTAGATACTCTCGATGACGGTCTCTTTCAGACTAAGCTAGAGGAGATTATTGCTAATCGAATTAGTGAGGTGCGTCACACGGGTTACAGCATTGATGAACTAGAGGAGGAAAAAGAACAGCTTATCAATGAGCTTGCCGAAACAGAAAATAAGATTGTCAATCTAGCAGGGGGCGAATTAGGGAGAGTTGGGGCAGTCCTAGAAAGAAAGCTGGATAACATTGAGACAAACTTAGAGAGAGTGAGAGAGTCCATCCAAGAAAAGACAGAACTCTACGCTAAAGAAATCAGTGAGCTTTCTAGCATGGGTATTAGCAGAGAGGCTCTAGAGAGTGTGCAGATTGAGGAGGACAAAGAAACAGTACACTTAGCCAAAATGATTCTAGAAAGGTCTCAAGCTGGGGCAGACGTGGCAGAGTTAGGAGAATTGATACTCAAGGCGGGTACGTTTGCCGAGCAAAAAGAAAGAGAACTCAATAGCTCCTTTTTCAGAGAGCTTGTTGTTTCACACTCCTTGAAAATAACTGAGTTGCTAGGAACCCTGAGGACTAGCCTAGCCGCTAAGGACTGGACCACCGTCAATGAGACAATGGCGGCAATTGGGCTGTCTTTCGTGGGCGACTACAGCGAGAGGGACAGGGAGAAACGGGTAGCAAGTATCAGACTGGTCATGCACGGGGATATTTCCCTACCCTATTCTCCTGACCTATCAGGCGGTTGCGGGTCGGGAAATGGTGCTGCGCGGGGCCGGTGCCCAGCGGGTACTCGCTGAGCAGGGTCAGGCGGCGGGCCAGGGCCGCGTTCTCGCCCGGGTAGATGCGGTCCACGGCGCTGCCCAGCACGCCCACGCTGGGGCCGCCCGCGTCCACGCTGGCCTCGTGGGCGACGGTGTCCACGCCGCGCGCCAGTCCGCTGACGACCGTCACCCCGGCCCGCGCGAGGTCGGCGGCGAGCTGCCGGGTCAGGCCCAGGGCGTGCGGGCTGGCCCCCCGGGTCCCCACGATGCCCACCGCGCGGGGAACGACCGGGAAGTCGGGCAGGTCACCGCGCACCCACACCACCGCTGGCGGGTCTCCCAGCGCGTCGAGCGCGGCGGGATAGCCCTCCAGCCCGCGTCCCAGCAGGGTCACGCCCGCCTGCCGCGCCCGGCCGAGTTCCGCCTGCGCCTGCTCGCGAGGCCCCGCCGTGCCCAGGCCCGCCACCCACTTCGCGTCCAGACCGGGCACGTTCCGCAGCGCCGTCAGGGAAGCCCCCAGCGCCGCCTGCGCACTTCCGAAGTGCCGCCGCAGGGTCTCGGTGCGCCGGGGCCCCAGGCCGGGCGTGAAGCGCAGGGTCAGCAGCGCCTGGAGTTCGGCGCGGTCGGTGGTCGTGGTCACCGGGTCAGGATAGCGAGCCCCCTCTCCCGGCGCGGCCCTCACCCCGGCGGGGGAAGCGTCAGCGTCTGCCCGCTGGACGCCTGATAGATCGCCGCCACCGGTCGTCCCTCCCGCCGCCCGGCCCTCAGGGCCTCGCGCACGGCCCGGTCCCGTGAGCGGCACCCGGCGACGATATCGAGGTAGAGGCAGCCACCAGGATGAATCCAGGCCCCCAGGGCGGCCCAGCCGCAGCCGCCCTCCCCGAGCAGCGGCCCGTGCTGCTGGAGAAAGGCCCTCAGCCCGGCCTCCCAGTCCGCGGCAGGCTCCAGAATCAAGGTTCGGCCGGGATGCCGTGGAAAGAGCCACCGGTCGCCCGGATCGGCAGGCTGTCCGGACGGACCGAAAGTGGCGCCGCCCGCCGCCCGGATTTCCCGGAGCAGCGCCCGGACCACCCCCGGCGCGGGGGTCACGAGAGTTGCAGCGGCGCGCCGGGGTCCAGTTCCTCCGGCTCGTCGTCCTCATCCCCCAGGGCCGCGCCCGGGATGCTCAGCACGAACTCGGCGCCGCCGCCCGCCGGGGTGCTGGCCCGCAGGGTGCCGCCGTGCAGCCCCGCGATCTGACGCGAGACGCTCAGGCCCAGGCCGCTGGAGCCGCTGCCGCTGACAAAGGGGTCGAAGATCCGTTCTCCCAGGTCGGCGGGCAGGCCGGGACCGCTGTCGCGCACGGTAAAGGTCGCGTGCTCGGCCGTCTCGGTCAGGGTCAGGGTGACCGTGCCCTCCGGCCCGGCGGCGCGGCGGGCGTTGGCAAGCAGGTTGCGCAGCGCCTGGGTCAGGCGGTCGGGGTCGCACAGCAGCATCCCCCCCCAGCCGCCCGCGAAGGTGGTGCCGGGCACCAGCCGGTCGAGGCGCCCGCGCAGCGTGGCGGCGGGGATAAAGTGCCACGCCACCTTCATCTCCAGCTGCCCGCGCGCGAGCTGCATCAGGTCCTGGGTCGTGAAGGTCAGCTCGTCGGCCACCAGGGCGGCGCGGGCGACCTCGGGGTCGTGGGTGCGGTCGGCGGCGCGGGTCAGGCTGGCCTGAAGCACCGTCAGCGGGGCGCCGAGTTCATGCACGATCTGCCCCAGCAGCTGTTTTTCACGCGCCTGCCCGGCCTCGATGCGGACCAGCAGGCGGTTGAGGGCGGCCAGCAGGCGGTGGACCTCGTCCTCGCGCTGCGGCAGCGGCAGGGTGGCGACGCTGCGCGTGGGGTCGATGCGGTCGGCCAGGTCGGCGGCCTCGCCCAGGTCGGCCAGCGCCCGCTTGCCCACCCACCAGCCCAGCGGCAGCATCAGCGCCGGGGTGAGCAGCAGCGCCAGCAGCAGCGCGCGGGTGGCGCTCTCGCGGGCGTTCACCAGGTCGTCTTCGGGCAGCGCCACCCAGACGGTTCCGAAGTCCCCGGCGGGGCGGGTAGCGGCGCGCATGGGCGTGTCCAGGATGGGAAAGCGGCTGCGGCCCGCGTACGGAAAAGGCTCGCCCGAGGTCAGCCGCAGCGAACTCGCCGCCGCGATCACCCGGCCCTGGTCGTCCAGAATGGTGGTGTAGCCGTTGATGGGGGGCAGCTTCTCGCCCAGGCCCAGTTCGAGATTGGTGAAGCGTTCGGCCACAGCCTCCGCCCGGTCCTCCAGCCTCGCTTGAAATTGCCGGTCCATGCTGCGCAGCAGCAGCGTCATTACGCCCAGGCCGATCACGCTGATCAGGGCCAGCGCCACCAGCGTGTACACCAGCGCCAGCCGGAAGCGCAGGCTGTGGCGCCACGCCACCCGCGCCGAGCGCAGCGGGGCCGCGCGGGTCACGGGGCCTCCCGCAGGAACCGGCACGCCCCACTCCGGCGGGGAGGCGCGGGGTGGGGCGGGGTCGGGATCATATCCGGAGTGTAGGCCGGGGCGTCTTACGCTTGCAGCACATACCCGACATTGCGGATCGTGCGGATTCTCAGGTCGCTGGCGGCGTGCTCCAGCTTCTTGCGCAGCTGCGAGATGCGCACCTCGACCGAGTTGCTGTTGGGCGTCTCCCAGCCGTAGAGGTGCGACTCGATGTCGGCGCGCGAGAAGACCCGCTCGGGGGTCCGCATCATCAGCTCCAGAATGCGCGCCTCGTGCTCGGTGAGGTTCACGTTCTTGTCGTTCACCGTGAGCAGCAGGCTGCTGGTGCTGAGGCTGGTGTTGCCCAGGTTCACGCCCGTTCCGGCGGCGGTGCGCCGCAGCAGGGCGGTGATCCGCGCGTCGAGTTCAGGCATCGCGAAGGGCTTGGTGAGGTAGTCGTCGGCGCCGGCATTCAGCCCCGCGACCCGCTCCTGCACTCCCGAGCGCGCTGAGAGCACCAGGACCGGCGTGCTGGAGTACTGCCGCAGCGCCTGTACCAGATCGAGGCCGTCGCCGTCAGGCAGGTTGAGGTCGAGCAGGATCAGCTGCGCCGAGTGGGTGCCCAACCAGGCCTGGGCGTCCCTCAGGGTCGCGGCGTGGTGAACGAGGTAGTCGGCAGAGAGGTATTCCTTGAGCAGCGGGCCGAGGTGGGGATCGTCCTCCACCACGAGAATCTGGGCGAGCATTCAGCGGCCTCCTTCGGGGCGGTCGGGGGTCTTGTCGGTCACGTTGCGTAGGCCCGGCAGGCTGAACACCTGTCCGGCAGGCTGCGGGGTCAGGGTCAGCTTCAGGCTGCTTAGAAAGCGGGTCAGGGTCACGGTGGTGTTGCCGACCTCCAGCGTGAGCTGTCCGGCCCTGAGGGTGCCCGGATAGCTGCTTTGCAGGCTGGGGTAGAGGCCACGGGCCTTCTCGTCCTCCTCACGGGAAAAAACCACCTTGACCGGGCCGCTGTAGTCCTTGACAAGCTGCACGGTCATGCGGCTGCCGCTGGTCTCGCCGTACCCCACCTTGAGCTGAAGCTCGGGATCCCAGACCGTGAGTTTGAGCGCCTGCGCCGAGCTGGCGAGGGCAAACAGGGTCAGCAGGGCGAGGGTGCGGGTCATCGGGGTCACTGTATCCAATCCTCGGGCGCCCGACTGAGAGGGGGCGTCCTATGACTTCCCACCCTAGCGGCCCAAGCTGACGCCCCCGTGACGCGCCTTTGAGCAGAGATTTACAGCGGCGCAGGCCCTGTTTGCCCGCCGCCGCGCACCAGAGGGGCGGCCAGCCTGGGGGGCCAGCCGCCGGGAAAGTGGACCTTACATCGCTTCCAGCATCAGCCGGTCGGGGTTTTCCAGCAGGCGGATGACTTCCTTGCAAAAACGCGCGGCCTCGGCGCCGTCCACCAGGCGGTGGTCGAAGGACAGCGAGAGGTACATCATGTGCGCGACCACGATCTCGCCCTGCTCGTTCACGATGGGCCGCCTCACGATCGAGTGCACGCCCAGGATCGCCGCGTCAGGCACGTTGATGATCGGGAAGGAGAACAGCGCCCCGATGGAGCCGATGTTGGTGACGCTGAAGGTGCTGCCTGCCAGCTCGTCGGGCGTGAGTTTCTCGGCGCCCGCGCGGCCCGCCAGATCGGTGACCTGGGAGGCCAGCTCGAAGATGCTTTTGTGGTTCACGTCGCGCAGCACCGGCACTGTGAGGCCCGCGTCGGTGGCGACCGCCATGCCGAGGTTGTAGTACCGCTTCATCACGATCTCGCCGGTCGCCTCGTCGAAGGACGAGTTGAGGCTGGGGTACTTTTTCAGCGCCGCCGCGACCGCCTTGAAGATAAAGGGCAGGTACGAGAGCTTGACGCCCGCCGCCTGCGCGTCGTCCTTGACGCGGCTGCGGAACTCGACCAGCTTGGTCAGGTTCACTTCATCCACCGTCAGAGTGCGGACGGTGTAGAGGTGGCTGGCCTGCATCTGGTTGGAGATCGCGCGGCGCATCCCGCGCAGCGGCACCCGGTCTTCGAGGTGCTCGTAGCCCTTGGGGGTGCGGTACTGCACGGGCGCGACGGGCATTCCCCCGGTGCCTTTGGCGGCGGGCGCGGCGGGGGCCGGGGCAGGCTGGGGGGCGGCCTGGGTGGGAGCCGCCACCGGAGCGGGGGCGCTTGGGGCCGGAGCGGCCGGAGCCGGGACTGTCTGGGCGCTGTTGCCCTGGGTATGCGCCATCACGTCGCCCACCCGCACCCGCCCGTTGGGACCGCTGCCCTGCACCTGCGCGAGGTCCACGCCCAGCTCGCGGGCCATCTGGCGGGCGGCGGGCACGGCCAGGACGCGGCCGTCGGTGCGCCCGGAAGGCGTCTGGGCGCGGTTGAGGATCGCGCCCGTGCCGCCCGTGTAGGTGCCCGGCGCCCCGCTGCCGCTGCGGTTGCCCAGCCCCTCCAGCCGCACGGCCTCGTCGGAGGCGAAGGCCTTGAAGAGGCTGGTGTCGTCCTCCCCCTTGGCGGCCACGTGCCCGGCCTCCACGATGCTTCCGCCCATCTGCTCGCGCTCCTCGGTCGCCTGAACCGGCAGCTCGGCGTCCACGGTCGCCGGGTTCTCGCCCGTCTCCTGAATCGCCTGGGTGGCGCTGGGGGCCGCACTCGCGGCAGCGTTCTGCACGCTCTCCCCTCCCCCGCTGGCCTGGGCGCCACCTGCCGCGCCCGCCTCGGCAATCACGGCGATGGCGGCGTGGACGGCGACCACGTCGCCTTCCTGGGCCAGACGCTTGTGCAGCACGCCCGCGTAGGGGCTGGGCAGCTCGACCGTGACCTTGTCGGTCATCACCTCGCAGAGGGGCTGCTCCAGCGCGACCGTCTCGCCCTCCTGCACCAGCCATTTGAGAATCTCGCCCTCGACCACGCTCTCGGCAAGTTCGGGCAGCAGCACTTCTTTCATTCGGACCTCGATTCAGTGGGGTTAGCGGAAAAACAACATGCGGGCCAGGCCGTACAGCGCGAGCAGCAGGCCCAGCACCTGAATCCAGCGCTCTCCCTGCGCGTAGACCCAGGCGGCGGCGCCCAGCGCCAGAAACAGCAGACCGACCACGACTGGGGGCCACGGCTCCGGCAGCCGCCCGATCAGCGGATACACGCCGAAGCCGATGGCCAGCCCCAGCATTCCCAGCAGGGGCCGCCACAGGTCAGGTTTCACGTCGTCCGGCCCGGCTAATAGTTCAGCGCCTGCACGCAGGCCGCCGCGATGCGGTTGGGGCCGGGAAGGTACACCTTGTCCTGCACGTAGGGGTACGGCGTGTCGAAGCCCGCGACCTGCATGACCGGAGAAAGCAGCCCGTCAAACAGCTGCTCCTGAATCACGTAGGCGACCTCGCCCATGAAGTTGGCGGTGCGCGGCGCCTCGCTGACCAGCACGGCGCGGCCCGTCTTGCTGACGCTCTCCAGCACCAGCTCGCGGTCCCAGGGCACCAGCGAGCGCAGGTCAATCACCTCTGCCTGCACTCCCTCGGCGGCCAGGGCCTGCGCGGCCCGTTCCACGTCGGGCATCACGCCGCCGTAGCCGATGAGGGTGAGGTCGCTGCCCTCGCGGCGCACCGCCCCCTTGCCGATCTCGACGGTGTAGTCGCCCGCCGGAACCTCGCCCTTCGCCGCGCGGTAAAGCCGCTTGGGTTCGAAGTAGATCACCGGGTCGCCCCCGCGCACGGCGGCCTTGAGCAGCCCCTTGGCGTCGTACGGGGTCGACGGCATCACGACCTTGAGGCCGGGGGTGTGCGCGAAGTAGCTTTCGGGACTCTGCGAGTGGTGGTGCCCGCCCTTGACCCCGCCGCCCGAGGGGGTGCGGATCACCAGCGGCGCGGTGAACTGCCCGCCCGAGCGGTAACGGATCTTGGCCGCCTGGCTGATGATCTGGTCGAAGCCGGGACCCATGTAGTCCGCGAACTGGATCTCCGCGATGGGCCGCATCCCGCGCACCGCCATGCCGACCGCCGCGCCCACGATGCTCGCCTCGGACAGCGGGGTGTCGAAGACGCGGTGCTTGCCGAAGCTGGCCTGGAGGCCCGCCGTCGCCAGGAAAACCCCGCCGCGCGCGCCCACGTCTTCTCCAAAGACGACCACCCGCTCGTCGCGGGCGAGTTCCTCGTGCATCGCCTCGGTGATCGCCTGGATCAGGGTGAGGGTGCGGGTCTCCCCCGCCGCCGCCGGTTTGCTCTGGGTGGCGGTCATGCGCGGCCTCCCACGGCTGTACCCGTCTGCTCGGCGCGCAGGAAGGCCTCCTGCTCGCGCAGATGCACCGGAATGTCGGCGTAGACGTCCTCGAACATGATCTGCCAGTCGGGCTGCCCGGTCGCCTCGGCGGCCAGGACGGCCTCGTCCACCTCGCGGTGGGTGGCGCGGGTCAACTCGGCGATCTCTCCCGCGTCGATGGGCGCGCCCAGGTGCTCCAGCAGCCGCTCGACCCGCACAATCGGGTCGCGGGCCAGCCATTCGTTCACTTCTTCGCGGGTGCGGTAGTTCTTCTCGGCGTCCGCGTCGGCGTTGGAGTGCGAACCGACCCGGTAGGTCAGGCATTCGACGAGCGCCGGACCCTGCCCCGAACGGACCCCCTCCGCCACGTGCGACAGCACCTCGATCACGGCCACGATGTCGTTGCCGTCCACGTAGTAGCCGGGCATCCCGTAGGCCTTGGCCTTGATGTGGATGGTCTCGCTGGCCGTCTGCTCGCGCAGGTGGGTACTGATCGCCCACTGGTTGTTCTCGCAGACAAAGAGGCAGGGTGCCCCAGCCGCGCCCGCCATGTTCATGCCCGCGTGCCAGTCGCCCTCGCTGGTGGCGCCGTCCCCGAAGGTGCAGACGGTGATCTCGTCCACGCCGAGGTACTTCTGGGCCATGGCGTTGCCCGCAGCGGGCGGCACCTGCGAGGCGATGGAGGAACTGATAGACACGAAGTTCTGGGCCGCCGAGCCGAAGTGGTGCGGCATCTGGCGGCCCCGGCAGAGGTCCGAGTTGGTGCCCAGGCACTGGCTGACGATGTCGAGCATGGACACGCCCATCGCCAGACCCAGCGCGTGGTCGCGGTAGTAGGGCCACACCCAGTCGTGCCCGATGCGCAGCGACCGCGCCAGGCCGACCTGGGTGGCTTCCATGCCGCTGGCCTGCGCGTAGAAGGTGGTGCGGCCCTGCCTGAGTAGCGTGACGAGTTTCTTGTCGAACTCCCGGGCGCGCACCATCTCGCGGTGCAGTTCACGCAGCAGCTCGGGCGTGAAGCGCGCGGGCAGTTCCCGGATTGGTTGGCCGTCTTCAGACACCCAGCGCAGGGGGTCAGACGTGAACGGCTGAATCATGGGAAGCCTCCTGAGCGCCGGGGCCGCAGGCGCCGCCGGGTCGGGCGGCACTCCAGCTCCAGGGTCTGGCTAACGCTCGTTAGGCATTCTAGCGGCTGGCCCCTTTCCTGTCGTCTCTGCACTCGGCCCCGGCCGGGCCGCGCTTTCCCGCAGGCCACCCGGCCACGGTGATGGCCGCTGGAATGGCCCACCCCGGCCCGTTGCTACACTCCACCCTGATATGAGCGGCTGGAATGTCATCGTGATCGGCGGCGGGCACGCGGGGCTGGAAGCCGCCTGGGCCGCCGCGAAGTTTGCCCGGACGGCCCTGTTGGTCGGCAACCCGGCCACCGTCGGGCGGATGCCCTGCAACCCGGCGGTGGGCGGCCCCGGCAAGAGCCAGCTGGTGTTCGAGGTGCAGGCGCTCGGCGGATTGATGGGCCGACTGGCCGACGAGACCGCGATTCATACCCGGGTGCTCAACGCCAGCAAAGGTCCCGCCGTCCAGTCGCTGCGGGTGCAAAACGAACGCGACGCCTACGCCGAGCGCGCCCAGGACGTCATCCTGGGCCATCCCGAGATCAACGTGGTGCGCGGCGAGGCGGCCGATCTGGAAGCCGACGGGCAGGGAGGCTGGTGGGTCGTCACCACCGATGGCCGCCGCCTGCATGCCCGCAGCGTGGTCGTGGCGGCTGGGACCTTCATGCGTGGGGTCACCTGGTACGGCCGCCACTCCCGCGCCGAAGGCCGTCAGGGCGAGCCGCCCTCGCGCTTTCTCAGTGCGCCGCTGGCCCGCGCGGGGCATGTCCTCAAGCGCTACAAGACCGGCACGCCGCCCCGGGTGCGGGCCGACTCGGTCCGGTTCGCGGACCTGCTGGAGATTCCCGCCGATCCCCAGCCGCGCGGCTTCACGGCCCGTCCGGGGCCGCGCGCCGCCGAGTCGCCCACCTGGCAGACCCAGACCACCCCGGAGACCCACGCGCTGATTCAGGCCAATCTGCACGAGTCGCCCATGTATGCCGGAGACATCGAGGGCCTGGGACCGCGCTACTGCCCCAGCATCGAGGACAAGGTCGTGCGCTTCGCCCACCATGACCGCCACCTGCTGTTTGTCGAACCAGACGGGACACAGACCAGCGAGGTCTACCTTCAGGGCTTCAGCTCCTCGCTGCCGCCCACGCTGCAAGACCGGCTGGTCCGCACATTGCCGGGGTTCGAGCAGGCCGTGATTCAGCGCTACGCCTACGCGGTCGAGTACGACGTGGTGGACTCCACCGAGCTGACCCTCGATCTCGAGTCCCGGCGGCTTCCCGGGATCTACACCGCCGGGCAGATCAACGGCACCAGCGGCTACGAGGAGGCGGCGGCGCAGGGGCTGATCGCCGGGACGGCAGCGGCCCGCCGGGCGGCCGGGCTGCCCGCGTACCCCGTTTCACGTGAAACGGGGTACATCGGGGTGTTGCTCGACGACCTGGTGTTCCGGGGCAGCGACGAGCCGTACCGGATGATGACCAGCCGGGTCGAGCACCGGCTGCTGGTGCGCCAGGACAACGCCGACGAGCGCCTCACCCCGCTGGGCCATCAGCTCGGGCTGGTGGATGATGCCACCTTGCGGGAGGTCGAGGGCAAATACGGGCGGGTGGCCGCCGGGGTGGCCGCGTTGCAACGCCAGCGGCTACACGGTCAGCCTGCCGAACAGTATCTGCGCCGTCCCGAATGTACCCTTGACGACCTGGAAGCCCTGGGGGTGACCCTGCCGCCCCTCAGCGCCGCCGAACGGGAGGCGGTCGAGATCCGGGTGAAATACGCGGGCTACATCGAGCGTGCTCAACGCCAGCTAGGCAGCGAGAGCCGGGCACGCGGCCTGAGCCTGGCCGACGTGGATTACACGGCCGTCGCCGCCCTGTCCAACGAGGCCCGTGAGAAACTGGGGCGCGCCCGTCCGCTGACGGTCGAGCAGGCCGCGC
Organism: Deinococcus budaensis; assembly: GCF_014201885.1. NCBI lineage: Bacteria > Thermotogati > Deinococcota > Deinococci > Deinococcales > Deinococcaceae > Deinococcus > Deinococcus budaensis. Next base: position 57,696 of record NZ_JACHFN010000016.1, read on the forward strand.
GGGTGCCCGGGGTGCGCCACGCGGACATCAGCAGCCTGCTGGTGCATCTGCGGCGCTCCTCCGGGGAGTTGCGGGAAGCTTGAAGGTCAACCAGCCAGGTGGAGAGGGCCGCCGCTGACCTCACCGACATCTGTGAGTGCATGACCCTCCTGGGGCGCCTGCTTCTGGTTCACGGAGCTGAAGGCCGCAAGAGGGGGGTGTGGTGGCCCTGGCTGCGCAGCGTTTCACGTGAAACGTCGCTGGGGCGTATGCAACGCGGCCCGGACCCGCAGATGAGCAGCTCCGGGGGCTATGGGCCAGAACGGTGGGCCTTCCTGGCTCGCCTGGGCGGTCTCCACGGCATTCGCGGTCACCGCTAGTATCAGAGAGAACGCGGGGTGAGGCCCTGAGGGGCACCCCGCTGCAAGGAGACCGATGAAGACACGGACAGGCAGGACAAGACGATGAGCGTCAGGAACAGGTTGTGACCCCGGAAGGGCGGGCGCTGCTTCTGGAGGGCGGAACGGCACTGGGACTGGACCTGACGCCTCAGGCCGAGGGGTTCGCCACGCTGCTGACGCTGCTGACCGAAGCCTCCGCGAAGATGAACCTCACTTCGCTGCGCGGCGAGCGCGAGATCGTGCTCAAACACTTCGTGGATTCCTTGACCTGTTTGCGGGGCGGCTGGTTGGCCGACGCAGGGCAGGTGGGTGCAGGGCAGGGGGACACGGGGCAGGTGCTCGATCTGGGAACCGGGGCAGGCTTCCCGGCGCTGCCTCTCGCCCTGCTGCGTCCGGACCTGAGCATCACGGCGCTGGACGCCACCCGCAAGAAGGTGGAGTTCGTGGGCCGCGCGGCAGCGGCGCTGGGCCTGAGCAACGTGCAGCCGCTGGTGGGACGGGCCGAGACGCTGGGCCGCGAGCCGCAGCAGCGGGAAGGCTATGACCGGGTGGTCACGCGGGCGGTGGCGGCGCTGCCGGTCCTGGCGGAACTCGCGCTGCCCTTCCTGAAGACGGGGGGTCTGCTCGTGGCCCAGAAGGGTCCCCTCACGCCCGAGGAACTGGACGCGGGCACCCGGGCCGCCGCCGAGGTCGGGGGAGCGGTGCGGCAGGTGGACGCCTTTACGCTGCCGGTCACCGGGGACGCCCGGACCCTGATCGTGGTGGAAAAGGTCGCGCCTACCCCCGAGCGCTACCCCCGCCGCGAGGGCGTGCCGGGCCGCAAGCCGTTATTCTGGCGGGCGACGTGAAAATCCTCGGAGTCGTGAACCAGAAGGGTGGGGTGGGGAAGACGACCACCGCCATCAACCTGGGCGCTTACCTGGCGGCCGGGGGGCGCCGGGTGCTGCTGCTGGACATGGATCCCCAGGGCAACGCCACCAGCGGCCTGGGCCTGCGCGGCGCGGCGCAGGGCCTTTACGAGGCGCTGGGCGAGCCGGGGCGGGTGGCCGAGTTCATCCAGGCCAGCAGCCAGGAGGGGCTGGACGTGCTGCCCGCCACCCCCGACCTCGCCGGGGCGGGCGTGGAACTGGCCGACGACCCCGACGCGCTCGCGCGGCTGCTGGCCAGCGTGCGCGGGTACGATCTGGTTTTGATCGACGCGCCGCCCAGCCTGGGGCCGCTGACCGTGAACGTGCTGGCGGCGGCTGACGCACTGCTGATTCCCCTTCAGGCCGAGTACTACGCGCTGGAGGGGCTGGCGGGCCTGATGGAGACGGTCGAGCGGGTGCGCGGCGGGCTGAATCCGCGATTGAAAGTGCTGGGGGTGGCGATCACCATGTTCGACGGCCGCACCAACCTGGCCCAGGAGGTCGAGACGATGGTGCGCCAGCATTTCGGGGAACTGGTGTTCTGGTCGGTCGTGCCGCGCAACGTGCGGCTCTCGGAGGCGCCCAGCTTTGCCAAGCCCATCGGCGCCTTCGCGCCGCTGTCGAGCGGGGCCGCCGCCTACAAGCGCCTCAGCGAGGAGGTGATGCAGCGTGTCGAAAAAATCGAGTAGCCTGGGGCGCGGCCTCGACGCCCTGCTGACCCGGCCCCAGGGCGCCGAGGGGCCAGGCGGCGCGCAGGTGCAGACCGTGCGGGTGGACCGCATCGTGCAGGCGGCGTACCAGCCCCGGCAGGTATTCGAGCCGGAAGCGCTCGCCGAGCTGGCCCAGAGCATCCGGGAAAAGGGGGTGTTGCAACCCCTGCTCGTGCGCCCACGCGGCGAGAACTTCGAGATCGTGGCGGGCGAGCGGCGCTGGCGGGCCTCGCAGCTGGCCGGGCTGGGCGAGGTCCCGGCATTGATCCGCGACCTCGGGGACCGTGAGGCGCTGGAGATCGCGATTATCGAGAACCTTCAGCGCGAGGACCTCGGACCGCTGGAGGAAGCGCGGGCCTACCAGGCGCTGCTCGACCAGGGGCTGAACCAGGAGGGCGTGGCGCAGGCAGTCGGCAAGGGCCGCAGCACTGTTTCCAACGCGCTGCGGCTGCTGAGCCTGCCGGGAGACGCGCTGCGGGCGCTGGAAACCGGGGAGATCAGCGCCGGGCACGCCCGCGCGGTGCTGGCGCAGCCCGAGCGCGACCGGGGCTGGGCGCTGGCCGAGATTCGCACCCGCCGCCTGAGCGTGCGCGAGGCCGAGGCCCTCAAGCGGGAGGCCCGGACCTCCACCCCCATCCCGGTCAATCCGCCGCGCGCCCACCGCCAGGTCGAACTGGACCTCAGCCGCCGCACCGGGACCCGGGTGCGGATCACCGGCGAGGACAAGGGCCGGGTGGAGCTGAACTACGCTTCCCGCGAGGAACTTGACCGCATCCTGGAGTTGCTGGGTTACGCCGCCGAGGAGTGACGCCAGCAAGTGACCCCAGAAGAGCGAGCGGGAGAAGGCGCGTTCAGCCCCTCCCGCTCGCTTCCTTTCTGGGTCTGGGATCAGCGCGTGCCGACCGCAAAGATGTTGGGCCAGGGGCGGTAACTGCTTTTCAGGGTGTCCTGCTTGAAGGTTTTGCCGTCCCGCACGAACTTGCGCGTCACCTCGATCACGGCGCCCGGCGCAGCCCAGTCCACCTGCTTGCGCTGCCCGGCTGCGAGGCTGGCGTCGCGAATGACCCGGTCGGGGGGGGCGGGGGTGCTGCTCAGCGTCCTGGGCGCCCCGACCTCGACTGTGAAGTCGCGCGCCTTGCCAAACACGCTGATGCTCAGGCGGGCTTCCTGGTCGTTCCACTCGGATTGGAACCACAGCGCGCCGCCGGTGTCGTTGGCGAACCTGAGGTCCTGCGAGGGCTGGTAGATCGTGGCGTCGAGGCCCTGGGGATCGTAGTAATGCACCTGATAGGAGTGGTTGCGCCGCTCGACCACCGGCAGCCCCGCCGAATACAGGGTGCGGAACACGGTCGTGCTGACCTGACAGATACCGCCGCCCAGGCCGCTGGCCGTACGTTCGCCCGCGATCACCAGCCCTGGCACGTACCCGGCCCGCGCCGAGACGGGACCGATGGCCTGGTTGAAAGAAAAGGTCTTCCCCTCGATCAGGCGGTCCTGAAAGTTGCGGGTGCCTACGTGAATGTTGGTCACGCGCGCCTCGCTGCTGCCGTAGTAGTTTGTCTGCCCGGTGCCCAGATGCGCGGTGATGCCCCTGGTGACGAAGAAGGCCAGCGTGCGCTTCGGCGCGACCTGCCCGGTCACAGCGACGCTGGCCTTGACCCCCCGGGGGTCTTTCAGGGCGGCCAGGAGGTTGGCACGGGTTTTGGCCTCGTCGATCTTCAGGGCGTTGCGCTGCACGACGGCCCAGCCGCCCTCCCCCAGGTTCTCGAAACGGGCGTCCTGCGCCTGACGCGGCAGCCCGGCCAGGAACTTCTTCAGGTCGGCGTCCAGACTCGGGGTGATCACGCCGCGCTGACGCAACTGCGCGACCCGCTCGCCCGGCAGCGTCAGCGTCTGCACGTAGGGCACGGTGGTTTTCTGGCCGCCGATCAGGGCCGGGTGGGCCGCCTGCACGGTGATCAGCAGCGGCGCAGTGCGGGCGGGCGCCTTCGGGGCGGGTGGCGCCGTGGGGGCAGGTGGCGGCGTGACCGGAGCGGCCTCAGCCGGCGCCGGAGTGGGCAGCGGAGCGGGGGCGGGTTCCGGCTCGGGCAGGGGCGGGGGCACCGGCACCGGCTCGGGCGCGGGGGTCGGCAGCGGGGCTGGCGGCAGGGCCGGGATGGTCTGGGCCAGGGCCGTGGAGGCGAGGGCGGCGCTCAGCAGCACGCTGGCGAGCAGACCTCCCGGGGAGGACAGCGGGGACATGCCCGCCAGTATCCCACGTGGCTCCCGGCGGACGAAAACAGCCTCTCCTCATCCGGTGGGGGAGGGGAGAGGCGGGGCGGGAGCAGCCGGGGCGGCTCAGGGCGCCAGCGAGACTTCCCGCCGCTGCCCGGCGAGTTGCCGCGCGATCTCGGTCACGGCGTGATCGGCGTGGTGGCGGCCGTTCTCGATAAAGACCTGATTCGTCTTGCCCGCAAAACCCGCCGAGCCGACCACGAACAGGCCCGGCACGCTGCTCTGGTAGTGCCCGTCGAGCACCAGGCAGTCGTCGGGCTGCGCGGCGAGGTCCAGCCCTGCCAGGAAGGAGAGGTCGGGGCGGTAGCCGGTCAGCGCGAAGGTGAAGTGGGTGGGCAGCTCGGAGGTGGTGCCGTCCCCGCGCTGCACGAGAACGTGTTCAGGGTGAATCTCGACCACCCGCGAACCGAAGTGCGCGGCGATGGAGCCTTCCTTGATGCGGTTTTCGAGGTCGGGCCGCACCCAGTACTTGAGGGTGGATTTGAGTTCGGGCGCCCGCACGACCATCGTGACCTTGGCCCCGCCGCGCCACAGGTCCAGGGCCGCGTCCGCCGCCGAGTTTCCGGCCCCGATCACGGTGACGTTCAGGCCCAGAAAGGGGTGCGCCTCGGTGTAGTAGTGGCTGACGTTGGGGCTGTCCTCGCCGGGAATCCCGAGGTGGACGGGGTGGTCGTAGTACCCGGTCGCCACGACCACCCGCCGGGCCTCGACCACGCCCGGCGTGCCGTCCTGCGCCTCGACCTCCAGCGTGAAGCCCGCCGGGGCCGCGTGAACGCGCTTCACCTCGGTGTAGAGGCGCACGTTCAGCGCCTCGCGCTGGGTCACCAGGCGGTAGTACATCAAGGCGTCGCGGCGGTCGGGCTTGTCGTGCCCGGTCACCATCGGATGGTTGCCGATCTCCAGCTCGGGCGCGGTGGTGAAAAAGGTCATGTAGGTGGGGTACTCGAAAATGGCGTTGACCACGCAGCCTTTTTCCAGCACCACGTAAGTCAATCCCGCCCGCTTGCAGGCGATGGCGGCGGCGAGGCCCACCGGCCCGGCTCCTACGACGGCGACATCGAACATCTGGCTCATGCGGGAAAGTGTGGCATGGGGGAGGGGAACAGACGGTGAGCCGTTCGGGCAATACCGCGTGCCGACCGCAGGTTGGACCGGTCGCCTGAGCCATGAACCTTACGCGGTGGGGAAGAGGGGGCCTGATCCTGGGCCTGAGTGGAGTCGCACCTGCGGGAGGCGGCGGCCCGCCCGGCCCGCTCACCCGTGACGCGGCCCTGCGGGGCCTGCCGGGGGTGACGGTGACGGAGGCCCCGAGCGGCGACTTTGAGGAGGATTCCGCCCGCTGGATGACGGGCGTGGGCTATACCTATGCCGTGCAGGTGCGGGTGGGCGAGCGGGCCGAACGGGTCCTGCTCTCCCCGGGGGCCATCCGCAACAGCGCCATGGTCAATGACCTGCTCGCCTGTGTGGAAACGACCCAGCCCACCGCCGCTCAGCGTCAGGCCCTCGTGACCGTGGCACGCGGCTTCCTGACCGCCTGTGCGCCCACCCTCGCCGCGCAGGCCCAGTCGGTCTGGGGGGGATTGACGAGCCACCATGGGGCCGGGGCGTTGGGCTGGCAGGACCGTTAGCTGGGCCGGGTGCTGGTGGGCTGGAGCGGACGCGAGGGTCTGACTGTGGCGGGCCGCGAGGTCAGCGGGCTGAACGTGACCTGGCCCGGTGACTCCGGCCGCTGCGTCTTCGAGGCCGCCGCGTTCCCCGGAGGGTGACCGCAGCCTGCCCATTACACTCAGGCCATGACGCAGACGGCTCAGGGGCAGACCCGCAAAGAATCCGACACGATGGGCACGCTGGACGTGGACGCCAGCCGCCTCTGGGGCGCGCAGACCGAGCGCTCCATCCACAACTTTCCCATCGGGCGCGACACCTTCGTCTGGGGCCGCCCCGTCATCCGGGCGCTGGGCATCCTGAAAAAGGGCGCGGCGCAGGCCAATGCCGAACTGGGCGAACTGCCGGGGGACATCGCGGACCTGATCGTGCAGGCCGCCGACGAGGTGATCGCGGGGCAGCTCGACGACCACTTTCCGCTGGTGGTCTTCCAGACCGGCTCGGGCACCCAGAGCAACATGAATGCGAACGAGGTCATCTCCAACCGCGCCATTCAACTCGCGGGGGGTGAGATGGGCAGCAAGCAGCCCGTGCACCCCAACGACCACGTCAACCGGGGCCAGAGCAGCAACGACACTTTCCCGACCGCCATGCACATCGCGGTGGTGCTGGAACTCAACGAGCGGCTCTACGGCGCGGTGGGCAAGCTGCGCGACACCCTGCATGCCAAGGCCGAGCAGTACGCCGAGCTGGTCAAGGTGGGCCGCACCCACCTGCAAGACGCCACGCCCATCACGCTGGGGCAGGAGATCGGCGGCTGGGTCGCGCAGCTCGACTACGCGCTGGCGGAGGTCAAGCACGCCGAGCAGGGCCTCTACGACCTCGCCATCGGCGGCACGGCGGTGGGCACCGGCCTGAACGCGCACCCCAGCTTCGGTGCTCTGGCGGCGAGGAAGTACGAGGCCGAGACGGGCTTTCCCTTCCGCTCCGCCGAGAACAAGTTCGCCGCTCTCTCGGCGCACGACGCGCTGGTGCAGACCTCGGCCGCGCTGCGGACCCTGGCGGGCGCCCTGATGAAGATGGCGAACGACGTGCGCTGGCTGGCCTCCGGCCCCCGCAACGGCATCGGGGAGATCGTGATTCCGGAGAACGAACCCGGCAGCAGCATCATGCCCGGCAAGGTGAACCCCACGCAAAGCGAGGCCCTGACGATGGTCGCCACCCGCGTCTTCGGGAACGACGCCACCGTCGCCTTCGCGGGCACCCAGGGCAACTTCCAGCTCAACGTGTTCAAGCCGGTGATGGTCCACGCCGTACTGGAGAGCATCCGGTTGATCGCGGACGCCTCGCTCGCCTTCAACGACCAGTGCGCGGTGGGGATCGAACCGAACCTGGAACGCATCGAGCACAACCTCAGCGTCAACCTGATGCAGGTCACGGCCCTGAACAAGCACATCGGCTACGACAAGGCCGCCGCCATCGCCAAAAAGGCCCACAAGGAGGGTCTGAGCCTGAAGGAAGCGGCGCTGGGCCTCGGGTACGTCACCGAAGACGAGTTCGCGCGCTGGGTCGTGCCGCTGGAAATGACCCGCAACTGAGCCTGGCAGGGAGGGCGCCGCGCCGCAGATGAGCGCCCTCCCTGCCGGGAGGCCGCCTACAGTGACAGGATGAACGAGGTCCTCCGTCTGGGTGGAAGCGCGGGTCTGGGTCTGGGCGTGCTGGCCGCCGGGCTGCTGCTCGCCTACGGCGTCTGGGTGGGGCGGCGGGACCTGGGGATGCGGGGCGCCTGGGGCGTCCTGGGGGCGCGGCGCTGGTCTCGTCGCTGCTGCCTGCCTCGCTGCCGCTGGCCCTGCCCAGACTGGCGGGCCACAGCCTGCTGCCGCTGCTGGTGCTGACCGGCGCCCTGTCGGTCTTTCTGGCTTTCTTCCCGCTGTACATCGCGGCCAACTGGCTGGAGGTCGTCCGGCGGGCCTCGCCCCCGCAGGCCGGGGACGCGCCTGCATAGGTTGACCTCCTGTGCATTCCGCGCTCTCTTTCTTCCATCACCGCCCGCGGGGGCGGCTTTTTTGTGCCTGGCGCATTGGGGCGTGGGTGCCGCCTCGGCCATCCGGCCCATCCTTGCCTGGACGCGCTCCGCTAGGCTGCCGCATGGCGCCCCAGTTCGTTCGCCCCCCCCGCCTTGCGCCCGGTTCGCGGGTGGCGGCCCTGAGTCTGTCGAGCGGGTTCGTGACCGAGGTGATGGGCCGCTACCGCGCCGGGGTGCGGCAGGTCGCCGCCGAGTTCGGCTGGGAGATCGTGCCCGCGCCGAACGCGCTGCGCGGCCCCGAGTACCTCGACCGTCATCCCCAGGCCCGCGCCGACGACCTGCACTGGGCGCTGCGCAGCTCCGACATCCACGGGATGGTCAGCATCATCGGCGGGGACGACAGCGTGCGGCTGCTGCCGTTTCTCGATCCCAGGCTGATTCGCCAGCACCCCAAGGCTTTTCTGGGGTACAGCGACAGCACGGTCACGCTGACCCAGTTCCTGCGCGCGGGCGTGATGGCCTACCACGGTCCCTCGCTGCTGACCGATCTGGCGGAAAACGGCGGGCTGCATCCCTTCGTGGTGGCGGGCCTGCGCCGCGCGCTGGTCGAGGAACCGCGCCCCTTTGACCTGGCGCCCGCCCCCGGGTGGACGGCGGGCGGCCCCGACTGGGCCGACGAGCACCTGCAAGAGGTCCCCCGCACCTTCCAGCCGGGGGGCGGCTGGGTGTGGCTTCAGGGCGAGGCGGTGGCCGAGGGGCACCTGATCGGCGGCTGCCTGGAGGTGCTGGACATGCTGTGCGGCACGCCCGGCTGGCCCGCGCCGGAGCTGTGGCGCGGCGCTGTGCTGGCCCTGGAGACCAGCAACGACGTGCCCCCGCCCCGGCAGGTCGGCTACTGGCTGCGGAACTACGCCGCGCAGGGCATCCTGGGGGAAGCCGCCGGGCTGCTGCTGGCCCGCCCGCGCGGCTACACGCCCGAGATGACCCAGGACCTTTACGGCTGGGTGCGCCGCGTGCTGGCCGAGGCGGGGCGGGGCGAGATGCCGGTGGTGGCGAACGTGGACTTCGGGCACACCAGTCCGCAGCTCACGCTGCCGCTGGGGGGCCGGGCGCGTCTCGACCCCCTGGCCGGGCGCGTCACCGTCGCGCCCTGAAGGCCGCCGCGTGCGCCGCAACCGGGTGGGGGCCGCTATCATGCCCCGGTGCGGCTCCTGCTGCTGTCCGACATTCACGCGAACCACACGGCCCTGGAGGCGGTGCTGGCCGACGCCCGGCCCCGGGGCTTCGACCGGACCGTCCACCTTGGCGACGCGCTGGGCTACGGCCCGCAGCCGCGCGAGGTGCTGGCGGCCTTGCGGGAGCTGGAGGCCACCTGCCTGCTGGGCAACCACGAACAGATGCTGCTGGCGCACGCCCGGGGGAGGCCCGGCCGCTGGGCCGAGCTGCGCCCCGGCAGCGTGGTCCTGACGGCGCTACTGTGGCAACTGGGGCGCCTCTCCAGGGCGGACCTCGCCTGGGTGGGGCAGTGGCCCGACGGTCTCGACGACCCCGCCGTGGGCGCCCGCTACCGCCACGGCACCCCGGTCAGCCTCGACGCCTACACCGACTCGGTGACGGCCGCCCGCGAGGCCTTCGGGGCGTGGAGCGGTCGGCTGGCCTTTGTGGGCCATACCCACGTGCCGGGCGTGTACAGCGCCCTGAACGCTCCGGTGGGCGAGTGGGTCAAGTTCCAGGCGCTGCGGGAGGGCGGGGCCTTTGTGCTGCCGCCCGGCTCGCGGGTGATTCTCAACCCCGGCAGCGTCGGCCAGCCGCGCGACGGCAACCCCGACGCCAGCTACGCGATTTTTGACAGCGCGGCGGGGGTGTTCGGGGTCTTCCGGGTGCCCTACGACATCGGGCGGGCGCAGACGCTGGCGCTGGAAGCCGGGCTGCCCCCGGTGCTGGCGGCGCGGCTGGCGCTGGGAAAGTAGCGTGGGGATGCACGGAGGGCGGCGGCAGGCAGGCAAGGCGCGGGAGGCGGGGCGCGGGGGAGGGGGTGTGCCCGCGCTTCGCGCCCCGCGCGCCGCGCCGCCCCGATGAGCGCCGCCCTGCTCCACGGCCCGCTGCTCGAACAGACGGGCGTGTTTGGCGGCAACGCGCTGCTGCTGACCGGCCCGGCGCGGGTGGGCAAGCGTGAGCTGGCGCTGGCGGTCGCGGCCCAGCACAACTGCTCGGGCACGCGCGGCATGTACGGGGAAGCCTGCGGGGTCTGCCCGTCGTGCCGCGCCCTGGCCGCCGGGGCACATCCCGACCTGCTGCTGGTCGAGCCGCGCGCCACCACCGCGACCGGCAAGGCCGCGCGGCGCAAGCTGATTCCCATCGGCGCGGTGCTGGCGGGCCGCGACAAGGGCCGCGAGTACGAGACGCACGTCTTCGAGTTTCTGGAGGTGCGCCCCACCTTCCGCCGCCGGGTGGTCGTGGTGGACGGCGCCGAGCATCTGGGCCAGGAGGCCGCCAACGCGCTGCTCAAGCTGGTCGAGGAACCCCCGCACCGGGGGCTGTTCGTCTTTCTGGCCGAGGACCCGCGCTCGGTGCTGCCCACCATCGTGAGCCGCAGCGCCCGCCTGGGCGTGGTGCCTGCCCCCGACCGCGCCCTGGAGCGCAGCCTGGCCCTGGGCGGCGAGGCCCCCGACGCCGAGCTGATCGCCTTCGCCGCCGGGCGCGCCGGGGTGCTGGGGGCGCGGGAAGCCGTGCGCGCGGCCCTGGCGGGCGCCGCCGAGTTCACGGGGGCCTTGGAACGCGGCCTGCTGACGGCCCTGGAAGCCGCCGAGCGCCTGGAAAAACACTGGGACCCAGCCTGGCACCCCGAGGCGCTGCGCTTTGTCTGGCGCGCCTGCCCGGCGCACGAGCGTGCCCGCGCCGACACCGCCCTGGAGGCCCTGCAAGCGGCACTGGAGGCCTACGCCAGCCCCAGCCTCAGCTTTCAGGTGTTCGCCCTGCGGGTGCGTGAGGCCTTCGGGCTGGAGGACTGACAATCAGGTGTGCCCGGCAGGGAGGGCTGGGCTACGCTGTCAGCTGTTCATGACCCCTACGGTGACGGCGGATACAGCGCGGCGGATGCAGGACTTCGTGGCCTACTGGGGCACCCTGAAGGGCGACGAGAAGGGCGAGAGTCAGGTCTTTCTGGACCGGCTGTTTCAGGCGTTCGGGCACGCGGGGTACAAGGAAGCGGGCGCGGAACTGGAATACCGGGTCGCCAAGCAGGGCGGCGGCAAGAGGTTCGCGGACCTGGTGTGGCGGCCGCGCGTGCTGATCGAGATGAAAAAGCGCGGCGAGGGGCTGGCGAACCACTACCAGCAGGCCTTCGACTACTGGCTGAGGCTGGTGCCTGACCGCCCCCGTTACGCCGTCCTGTGCAACTTCGACGAACTGTGGGTGTACGACTTTGGCGTGCAGCTCGACGAGCCGATGGACCGCGTGCGAATCGGGGAACTGCCGGAGCGCTACGCGGTGCTGAACTTCCTGTTTCCGCAGGAGCGCGAGCCGCTGTTCGGCAACAACCGGGTGGACGTGGCCCGCGAGGCCGCCGACAGCGTGGCGCGGGTGCTCAACAGCGTCATAGCACGCGGCGAGGACCGCGCCCGCGCCCAGCGGTTTCTCCTCCAGTGCGTCATGGCGATGTTCGCGGAGGACTTCGAGCTGATTCCGCGCGGCTTCTTTACCGAACTGGTAGGCGACGCGCGGCAGGGAAAGGGCAGCAGCTACGACCTCTTCGGCGGGCTGTTCCGGCAGATGAACACGCCCGAGCGGGCGCGCGGGGGCCGCTTCGCTCCGATTCCCTACTTCAACGGCGGGCTGTTCCGCGTCGTGGACCCCATCGAACTGACCCGGGACGAACTGCATCTGCTCCACCGGGCCGCGCTGGAACACAACTGGGCGAAGATTCAGCCGCAGATTTTCGGGGTGCTGTTCCAGAGCAGCATGGGCAAGGCCGACCGCCACGCCCGGGGCGCCCACTACACCAGCGAAGCCGACATCATGCGCGTGGTGCTGCCCACGGTCGTCACGCCCTTCCAGACCCGGATCGACGCGGCGGGCACGCAGAAGGAACTGCGCGGCCTGCTGGACGAACTCGCCGCCTTTCAGGTCCTCGACCCCGCGTGCGGCAGCGGCAACTTTCTGTATGTCGCCTACCGCGAGCTGCGCCGTCTGGAGGCCCGCGCCCTGCTGCGGCTGCGCGACCTGTCGGCGCCGGGCACGCCGCTGCCGCCCACCCGCGTCAGCATCCGGCAGATGCACGGGCTGGAATACGACCCGTTCGGCGCGGAACTCGCCAAGGTGACCCTCACCCTGGCCAAGGAACTCGCCATCCGCGAGATGCAGGGTCTATTGGGCAACACCGGCTTGGACTTCGACCAGCCGCTTCCGCTGGACAACCTTGACGACCGCATCGTGCAGGGAGACGCCCTCTTTACCCCCTGGCCGCGCGTGAACGCGGTCATCGGCAACCCGCCCTTTCAGAGCAAGAACAAGCTCCAGCGCGAGATGGGTCCGGCCTATGTGCGGAAGCTGCGCGCCGCCTACCCGGACGTGCCGGGCCGCGCCGACTACTGCGTCTACTGGATTCGCCGGGCGCACGACCACCTGCAAGACGGTCAGCGGGCCGGGCTGGTCGGCACCAACACCATCCGCCAGAACGACAGCCGCGTGGGCGGCCTGGATCACGTCACCGCGCACGGCGGCACCCTCACCGACGCCGTGGGCACCCAGGTCTGGAGCGGCGACGCCGCCGTCCACGTCTCCATCGTCAACTGGGTCCGGGGGCCGCAGCCGGGACCCAAGCACCTGAGCTGGCAGGTGGGCGACCGCCAGGGCAGCCCGTGGCAGAGCGTGGAGGTGCCTGTCATCAACGCCGCCCTCTCTGCCGGAACCGACGTAACGGCTGCCCAGAGGTTGACGACCAACGCCCGCAGCGGCGCGTGCTACCAGGGCCAGACGCACGGCCATAAGGGGTTCTTGCTCAGCGGGTTGGAGGTCGGGCAGATGATGAGGGACCCGAAAGCGCGGCCTTTCCTGCATCCGTACCTCACGGCGGACGAAATGATCGGCAATCAGGGCAGCACTCCCGAACGTTGGGTCGTTGACCTGAACGGCGCGGACGATCTGTTCAGCGCCATGAACGCGGGCACGGCGTTTGAACGCTTGAAGCGTGAGGTCGAACCCGAGATGCGGGCCAAGGCCGAGGAGGAACGCGAGAAGACCGGCAGCGAGCGCGGTCCCCGTCAAGCCCACTATCAGAGATGGTGGAAGCACTGGCGAGGGCGCGGCGAACTCATCGAAAAAATCGCGTCCCTGCCGCGTTACGTCGCCTGCGGTCAGGTCACGAAGCGTCCGATCTTTGAGTTCGTCTCCTCGGGGATTCGCCCGAATGCTGCGCTGATCGTCTTTCCCTTGGCTGATGATTACTCCTTCGGCATCCTGCAATCGTCGGCCCACTGGGAATGGCTCAAGGCCAGAGGCTCGACGCTGACCGAACGCTTCCGCTACACCTCCGATACTGTTTTCGATTCCTTCCCCTGGCCCCAGTCCGCCACGCCCGAGCAGGTGCGGGCGGTGGCGGGGGCGGCGGTGGCGCTGCGGGGGCTGCGAAACGAGGTGATGAAACGCCAGGGCTGGAGCCTGCGCGACCTGTACCGCACGCTGGACACGCCCGGCAAGAACCCGCTGCGGGACGCGCAGGAACGGCTGGACGCGGCGGTGCGGGCGGCGTACGGGATGCCTGCGGGGGCGGATGTGCTGGCGTTCCTGCTGGCGCTGAACGCGAGGCTGGCGGCGGCAGAGGGGCGGGGCGAGGCCATTGTGGGGCCGGGCCTGCCCGCTGGCCTGAACGCGGCGGACTTCACGGCGGCAGATGCGGTGCGGCCCCTGGGGTAAGGTCCGCTTTTCCCCTCTCCCGCCCTAGACTCCTCCCCATGACGACGGCGAGACGACACGGCGCGGCGCGGGTGTGGAGCCTGCCCACCGGCCCCCTTCAGGAAAACGCGGTGCTGGTGGCGGGGCAGGACGGCGAAGGCTTCCTCTTCGACCCCGGCCACGACGCGGAGCGGATTCTGGCGCTGGTGCGGGACGCTGGGGTCACGGTGCGCGGCATCCTGCTCACGCACGCGCATTTCGACCATATCGGGGCGGTGCAGCCCGTGCGGGAGGCGCTGGGCGTGCCGGTGTGGCTGCACCCCGCCGACCTGCCGCTCTACCGCCTGGGTGCGGCGTCGGCGGCCCGCTGGAACCTGCCCTTCGTGCAGCCCGCCGACCCCGAGCACGAGATCGGGCAGGGGCAGACCTTCACGGCGGGCGACCTGACCCTCACCGCCCGCGAGCTGCCGGGGCACGCGCCGGGGCATGTGGTGTTCGTCGGCCACACCGGGGAGGACGCGGGGTTCGTGGTGGCGGGCGACACCCTCTTTCAGGGCGGCATCGGGCGCACCGACCTGCCGGGCGGCAACCATGAGCAACTGATCGCGGGTCTGGAGCGCGAGCTGCTCTCGCTGCCGGACAGCGCGGCCGTCTACCCCGGTCACGGCCCGGCGACCAGCGTGGGGGCCGAGCGGCGCACGAATCCTTTCTTGCGCTGACACGGCCTGCGCTGACACGGCCTGCGCCGGGCCGCGCTCCTGGCCCCTCCGTTCGGCCAGGATGAAGGTTGCCCGGCGGGCGGGGTAAGGTCGAACATGCTCCGCAACTACCGCCTGTGGTGGCACCCGCCCCGGCTGCATGCGCCGGGAGAGCTGCCCGGGCGCGTGACCTGGCTGGAACTGTTCTACGACCTGGTGTTCGTGGTGGTGATCGCGCGGCTGGCGCATCACCTGACGGAGCACCCCGACGCGCGCCGCTTCGGAGAATTCCTGCTGCTGTTCGTGCCGGTGTGGTGGGTGTGGCTCAGCGTCGCGTACTACAACGAGCGCTTCGAGACCTACGACCTGAGCTTCCGGGCCATGACCCTGCTTCAGATGCTGGCGGTGGCGGGCATGGCGGCCAACGCGGAAGACGGCCTGGGCAAGACCGCGACCGGCTTCGCGCTCTCCTACGCCGCCGCGCGGGGGCTGATCTTGCTGATGTGGTGGCGGGCGGGACGCCACAATCCGGGCGCGCGGCCCGTCACCGACGTGTACGTGCGGAACTTCAGCGTCAGCGTGGTGCTGTGGGTGGTCGCGGCTTTCCTGACCGGCCCGCTGGCGCTGGCGCTCAAGGGCGCGGGCCTCCTCATCGACCTGCTCACGCCCATGCTGACCCTGCGCGACCAGCCGCGCGCCTTTCCCGCCGCCGCGCGCAAGCTGCCCGAGCGCTTCGGGCTGTTCGTGATCATCGTGCTGGGCGAGAGTCTGGTGGGCGTGGTGAACGGGCTGGCCGACGCCGAGAGCGTCACGGCGGTCACGCTGCTGCGCTTCGGGCTGGGGTTCGCGCTGGGCTTCGGGCTGTGGTGGGTGTATTTCGACTTTGTCGGCCGCCGCGAGCCGGACTCGCACAACCGCTGGCGCTTTTTTGCCTGGGCCTACCTGCACCTGCCGCTGGTGGTCGGCATCACGCTGGTCGGCGCGATGGTGCAGCATGCCGTCACGCTGGAGGGCGCCGCCGGGCCGGGCGTGCGCTGGCTGCTGGCGGGAGGCTTCGCGCTGTATTACCTGGCCTGCGCCGGCCTGGAATACACCCTGCACCCCGAGGACCCGCCGCTGGTGCGGGCAGGGCAGATCGTGCCGCTGCGGCTGCTGACGGCGCTCGCGGCCCTGACGCTGGCGGCGCTGCTGAGCACCGTCTCGGGCTTGGTCGCCGCGTTGATCGTGCTGCACGGGGTCCATATGGTGGTGGGCTTGCGGGCGTGGTTCGGCAGCGAGAACGCCGGGCGCCCCGACACGCACTGAGCGGCGGTCCTGGCGGGGCAACCCGCGACCTGGCTGGACGCCCCCACGACTGGACCCCGGCTCTCTCTCGCCCTGGGCCGTCCGGTTTACCCTGTAGCCATGTCGCGCCGCCCTTTCCCTCTCCGCGCCGCCTGCCCATGTCGGCGGTAGGCCGCAGCAGCAGTAGCGGTCCCGGCGCGCTGCTGGACGCGGGCCTGACCGACCTGAGTTACTCGACGAACACCGCCAACGCCCTGATTCACCTCTACCGCGCGGAGGTCGGCAAGATGACCGCCTACCGCCAGCGCCTCGACATGACGACCAACTGGTCGGTGGTCACCACGGCGGGTCTGGCGTCTTTCGCGCTGGGTGACCCCAACAACAGCCACGCGACCTTTCTGTTCGCCATGTTCATGAACTACTTCTTCCTGCGGCTGGAGGCCCGGAGGTTTCGCACCTTCGAGATCGCCCACCACCGGGTGCGCATCATGGAGCGCTTCTTTTACCCCGCGATGCTGGGCGACCGGGTGGACGCCGGCTGGCACCAGCTGCTGCTGGCCGAGCTGAGCAAGCCGCGCAGCCCCATGAGCCGCGCCGACGCGCTGGGCTGGCGGCTCAACCGCAATTACCTGTGGATCTACGCGGCGGTCCTGTTCGCCTGGCTCGCCAAGCTGGACCTCGCCCAGCCCAAGGGGTGGGTGCTGGAGTTCCCCGACGCCCTCACCCTGGCCGACATCGGCAACTTTCCCGGCTGGCTGGTCTTTGCGGGGGTGGGCCTCTTTTACACTCACCTGATCGTGCTGGCGGTGCGGGCGGCGCGGACCTACCCGCTGGAAGAGGGTTAGGCGGGAGTCTGGGTCCTGGCCGCCACGACCTGGCCTTCGCGCCACCGCTGCGCCCCCAGCAGCAGCGCCGCCTGAGCGGGCAGACTCCAGAGGTAGAGGCGCGGGCGCCCGGCCAGCAGACAGACCCCCAGCGCGAGCAGTTGCGTGCTGAGGCCCAGGTTCACCGCGACCCGGTTGATCGCGCGGGGGGTGTAGGCGCGGCGGTCCGCGCCGGTGGGATTCCCACCCGCCGCCGCCCGCAGCCGCCGCTCGAACAGCGCTCCCAGCACCCGCTCCTGCGGGGTGAAATACAGGGCGTAGACGAGCTTGAGGGCGGCCAGCACCCGGGGGTCGTCGCCCACCTGGGCAGGCGGGTCTCGGAACACCTCGCCCCGCGCGGCGCGGTGGTCACGCTCCCACAGGTAGTCCACGCTCAGGATCAGGCTTTGCAGCAGCGTCAGCCCCAGGCCCCAGCGCCCGGCCAGGGCCGTCAGGACGGCGGCGTTGACCAGCAGGTCCCCTTCCGAGTCGAGGTAGCGGCCCGTCTCGGTGGTCTGCCCGGTCGCGCGGGCAAGCTGCCCGTCGAGGTTGTCGAGCAGCGTCTTGACTTGCAGCAGCAGGGCGGGGCTGACCCGGTGCCCGCGCCGCAGCAGCCCGGCGGCCAGCAGGCCCAAGGCCGTGTGGGTCAGGACCACGTGCAGCGGGTTGACGCCCCGGCGGGCCAGCGGGGGAACGAGGCGCGCGGCCAGCGGGCGAAAGAGGCGCTCGGCGGCCCACTCGCGGGCGGGGCGGGCCTTGCCGTGGGTCATGGCCGGGAGGTCAGCGCCGCCCGCCCCGCCCACGCGGCGGCCCCTTGCGGACGCCCGCGTAGCGGTTGCGTTCGCGGCGGCGCTCGGCGCTGCTGGAGGTCTGGGCGCCGCCGCGCGCCCGCCCCGCCGGGACCCGCCCGGCCAGGCGGCGCGGCACGAAGGTGTCCACCGTCAGGAACCGGAAGAGGGGGATATACAGCAGCAGCACGAAGATCAACGTGCCCCACCAGGTGTCCAGGTACGGCCCCAGCCCCAGCGCCCGCAGCAGCGCCGAGAGCAGGGTCGCCAGCAGGGTGAACAGCAGCACCCGGATCAAGAGCCGCCCCAGCTTGCGCCCGGTCAAGCCCGGCTGGGGGTCCGGCGTCATCAACCAGCGCCAGAGCTTCAAGTCTCCTCCCCCGGGGCCGCTGGGCGGGCCGCCGCCCCCACGGTCACCCGGTCGCGGAAGGCTTCCAGCTCGGGCCACCCGGTCTGCCCGGCGTCCACGTCCAGGACCAGCACGGGCTTGTGGGTCTTCCCGGCTAGGCGGTCGAGGGCCGCGCGGTGGGCCGCGTCCCGGGCCGGGGCGGCCAGCACGACCCCGCGCACGGCGCTCTTGCCCTCTAGCAGCTTGAGGGCGCCGAACAGTTCCTTTTCGCCTGCCGGAGCGCCCGCCCGCTCGATGCGTTCGCCGCGCGCCGCGACCTGCGAGGGGGGCAGCTCGGGCGAATAGACCCCGTGCAGGCCCAGGTCGTCCAGCGCCGCCCGCAAGCCCGCGCTGAGGTCGGGGTCGCCCAGCAGGGCGCGTGGACCAATCACGGCGACCGTCACGCGCGACGCCCGGCTCAGCGGCGGCATCTCCTCGCGCTTGCCGTTCGCCAGCGGCTTGACCCGCTCCAGCGCGAGGCGCACCCGGGCCGGGTTGGCGGTCAGGCGCTGGCCGAGGTCCTGGGCCGCCGGGACCATCGCGTCCCCGCCGTCGGGCAGGGCGACCAGCGTGGGCAGGCCGCTGAGGCGCCGGGGCAACAACTCGGCCAGCGCCTCGCCCCAGGCGTCGCTTGCCACTGCCGGGGTCTGCGGCAGCAGCACCGCGTCCACCCGGCCCAGTTCCAGCACCCGCCCCAGCACCAGCTGCACCTGCACCGGGGCGTCGGGCAGGCTCTCCTGCCCCAGCGCCAGCGCCTCGGCGGCAGGCAGGGTGGGGAGCGCGACCTCGACCCCGAGTTCTTTCAGGAACGCAGCCCAGTACCGCCCGTGCCGCGCGCCCAGCGTATCCAGCAGACCGACCTTCATCGGGGGCAGTCTACAGGGGCGCGGGGGGGCCGCAGCGCCCCGCTATCCTGCCGCCCATGACCCTGACCCTGCCCGAGTCGCTGCGCCGCGTGCTGCCCGCCGCCCGCTGGGAGGCGGTGACGCACGGCCAGAGCGGCGCGGGCGTGTGGAGAAGTCAGAAGTACGTGGTGAAGGTGCAGGCGCGCGGCGGCCTGCCTCCCAGCACGCTGCTTCAGGAGCGCGAGCGCCTGCGCTGGCTCTCGGGCCGGGTGCCGGTGCCGCGCGTGGTGGGCTACGAGACCGCCGGGAACCACGAGTACCTCGCTGTAACCCGCCTCCCCGGCCTCCCCATGAGCGACCCCGACGCCACCCTGCACCCGGAGCGGGTGACCGACCTGCTCGCCCGCGCCCTGCGCGAGTTGCACGCCCTCCCGGCCCGCGAGTGCCCCTTCAACATGAGTCTGCCCGTCACCCTGCGCCTCGCCCGCGAACGGGTGCAGGCGGGCGCGGTGGACGAGGCCGATTTCGACGAGGAACGCCGGGGCTGGACGGCGGCGCGGGTCTTCGAAGACCTCGTCCGCACCCGGCCCGCTCAGGAAGACATCGTCGTCACGCACGGCGACCCCTGCCTGCCCAACCTGATTCTGAACGGCGAGTACGTCGAGGGTTTCGTGGACGTGGGCCGCGCCGGGCTGGCCGACCGCCACGCGGACCTCGCGCTGGCCTGGCGCAGCCTGCTCCGGAATCTGGGGCCACAGTGGGCGGAGCGCTTTCTGGACCTGTACGGGCGGGAACAGGTGGACGCGGGCAAACTCGCCTATTACCGCCTGCTCGACGAACTGTTCTGATTCGTCCCGGCGGCCCCGCGCGGCGCGTGCTCTACTCCTCCCCGTGCGTGCCCTGTCGCTGCTCGTGACCCGGCGGCCCTGGCTGGTGCTGGGGCTGTGGGGCCTGCTCGCGCTGCTCAGCGCCTATCCCGCCTCGCTGGCACCCCGGGGCCTCAGCGCCAATCCCGGCGGCCTGGAAAACGCCGAGAGCACCCGCGTGACCACGCTGCTGCGCGAACGCTTCGGCGAGACCGACACCAACACGGCGCTGCTGGTCACCCGCCACGACCCGCCGCTGGGCACCCCGGCGGGCCAGGAGGCGTATAACCGCCTGCTCGCCGGGCTGGAGGAGGTGGCGGGCGTCAGCCGCGTCCTGCCGGCCGGAGCACAGGGCAGCGTGCCCACGGTCAGCGAGGACGGCCGCCTGTCGCTGACCGTCGCCCAGATTCCGCTGGAAGACGGGGCGACCCAGACCCTGGCCCGCGTGCGCGCCTACGTGGCCCAGGCCGAAGCCGCAGCAGGGGGCCTGAGCGTGGGCGTGACCGGCGGGCAGGCCATCGCGGACGACTTCACCGAGTTCGCCGAGAGCGACACCAAACGCAGCGAGCTGACAGCCCTGCCCCTCACCGCGCTGGTGCTGCTGGGCGTGTTCGGGGCGCTGGTGGCGACCGGGCTGCCGCTGGCGGTCGGCGTGCTGAGCATCACGGTGGCGATGGCGGGGCTGTACGGCCTGACCCGGGTGACCGAGGTCAGCTCCTTTGCCCAGAGCATCATCACCATGCTGGGGCTGGGGGCCGGGATCGACTACGCCTTACTCATGGTCAACCGCTTCCGCGAGGAACTGGGGCAGGATCCCGATCCCCGCGCGGCGGCGGCCCGCACCGTCCTGACCGCCGGGCGCAGCGTGCTGTTCAGCGGCCTGACAGTCGCCATCGCGATGGCCGCCCTGATCCTCCCGCCCATCGCCTTCGTGCGCAGCATGGGCCTGGGCGGGGTGCTGGTGGTGCTGCTCACGGTGCTCGCCAGCGTGACGGCGCTCCCCGCGCTGCTGGCCCTGCTGGGCGAGCGGGTCAACAGTCCCCGGCGCCTGCGCCTGCCCTGGACGGCGGGGGCGGGGTCGTCGGGGGCCTGGACCGCCTTCGCCCGGCGGGTCACCCGGCGCCCCGGACTGGCGGCGCTGCTCAGCGTCCTCTTTCTGCTCCTCCTCGCCTGGCCCGCCCGCGAGATGCAGACCGGGTACGCGGGCGCTTGGGGCCTGACGCCCGGCGTCGAGAGCCGCGACGCCCTGGCGGACGTGCGCGATCTGGGCGCGGGCGGCCTGCTCAGCCAGTTCGAGGTCATCCTCGATCTGGAAGGCCAGCGCTACGGCCCAGAGGACCGCGCCCGCTTCCAGGGGGTCGTCGAGGACCTGCGCGCCCTGCCCGGCGTCCAGACGGTGGTCAGCCCCTTCCTGACCCCGGCGGACCTGGTAGGAGGGGAGGGGGAAGGAGGCGGCACCGACACGCTGGCCGCACTCAGCCTGCTCAACGCGCGGTCCTTCAGCGCTGACCGGACGCTGCTGCGGGTCACGGTGGTGCCGGGGAGCTACCTGCGCGCCGACCAGATCGACCCCTTTCAGGCGCGGCTGCGCGGGGCGCTGGCGGCGTCCGGCTTTCCCTTCCTGCTGGGCGGCGCGCCGATTGGCGAGCGCGAGTTCAGCCGGGCGATCACGGGCGCGCTGCCGACGGCCGTGCTGACCGTCTTCGCGGCGACCTTCCTGCTGCTGATGGTCGCCTTTCGCAGCCTGCTGGTGCCGCTCAAGAGTCTGCTGATGAACACCCTGACGGTCGGCGCGGCCTACGGGGTCGTCACGCTGGTCGTGCAGGGGGGCTTCCTGGCTGGGCCGCTGGGCATACCCGACGACGTGGGCGTGCTGGACTCCAGCCTGCCGCTGCTGCTGTTCGCGGTGCTGTTCGGCCTCAGCATGGACTACGAGATCTTCCTGCTCTCGCGCGTGCAGGAAGAAGTGCTGCGCGGCCACCCCAACGACGAGGCGGTGGTCCTCGCCGTGGGCCGCACCGCCCGCATCATCACCTCGGCGGCGCTGATCATGTTCATCGTCTTTTGCGCCTTTATCGCCGGGCGGGTGGTCGCCAACAAGAGCATCGGCCTGGGCCTGGCGGTCGCGGTGGCCCTCGACGCCACGCTGGTGCGGCTGGTGCTGGTGCCCGCCTTCCTGAAGCTCGCCGGGCGTTGGAACTGGTGGCTGCCGGGGTGGCTGGACCGCCTGCTGCCCCGGGTGCGCATCGAGCACTGAGCGGCAGTCGCGGTTAAAGAGAGGCCCGGACGACCGACGGACGGCACCCGCCCTGGCGCCGGGCGACGCGAAAGAGATCCGTCAGGTCCGTGGCGCCACCATGAGGGCAGTTCTGGCCCCCCGCGCCGGAACGCGCCCCCCGGAGGAGACATGTTGACTGTCCATCTGCACCTGTGTAACGGGGACGTCGTGCCCCTCACGCTCACGCCCTCGCAGCGCGACCGCCTCAACCGGACCCTGAACCAGGCCACCCTCTCGCAGACGCCGCTGGAGGTCACGGTGAACGGGGCCGAGCTGACCATCCCCTGGCGCTCCATCGCGTACCTTTCCACTCCTGCCCAGAGTGCCGAGCAGTCGCCGGAGCAAGCGGCCGACTGAAGCGCCCCCTCCGGCCTGTTTCCCTTCCTGCCCCGCGCCCGCGGGGTTTTTTGCCGGGTGGGGTCCGGCGAGGCGCCGCTCAACCGCGCGCCGGAACTTCCTGCGGCGAGGTGTCCACCACGGTCCCCGCCGTATCGACCGGGAGGTCCAGCACCCCCCCGGTCAGGCCGTGTCCGCGCAGAACGCCGTGCAGGTAGTGGTGCAGCTCGGCCGGGTCCTGGCGCGTGTCGCGCAGGCACAGCACGGTCGGCCCCGCCCCGCTGAGGGCCGCCCCCAGCGCCCCGTGGTCCGCCGCATTCGCCAGGATGTCGGCCAGGCCGGGCACCAGGGCCGCGCGCCAGGGCTGATGCAGCCGGTCGTTCATCGCCCCGCGCAGCAGCTCCAGCTGGCCCTGCGCCAGCGCCCCCACCAGCAGCCCGGTGTGCGAGAGCGCGTGGACGGCGTCGGCGCGGGAGTAGCTTTCCGGCAAGGCCGCCCGCGCCCGCGAGGTCGCCAGCTCGAAGTCGGGCACCAGCACGGTGACGCCCAGGTGCGGGGGCGGCGCCAGCCGGACATGGGCCGTGCCTCCTGGCCCCAGCGTGGCGACCACGATGCCTCCCAGCAGCGCCGGGGCCACGTTGTCGGGGTGGCCCTCCTCGCGGGCGGCCAGGTCGAGCAGCGCCCCGGGGGCCAGCGGGCGCCCCAGCAGCTCGTTGGCCGCCACGATCCCGCCGACGAGCGCGGCGGCACTCGACCCCAGCCCGCGCGCCAGCGGAATCTCGGTCTCGATCTCCAGCCGCAGCGGGGGCAGGTCCCTCCCGGCCCGGCGGGCGGCCAGTTGCATCGCCCGGTAGACGTAGTTGCCCGCGCCCGCCGGGGTCCCGGCAAGTTCCGGCCCCAGCGGCACGACCTCGGTCACCGCTCCCGGCGTCACCCGCAGGGTGGTGAAGAGCGGCAGGCTCAGCCCCAGGCTGTCGAAGCCCGGCCCCAGGTTGGCGCTGGAGGCCGGAACGCGCACCAGGAACGTCATGCCCCGCGCCTCAAAGAATCCGCTCCAGCACCCGCTCCAGGCTGGCCTCGATGGCCTGGGGCGCTTTCGCGGCGCGCAGGGCGGCGTCGGGGTCTTTCAGGCCGTTGCCGGTAAGCACGGCGACCACTGTCTGGCCGGGAGCCAACGCTCCGGCGGCGTGGCGCCTCAGCAGCCCCGCGACCGGCGCCGCGCTGGCCGGTTCGCAGAACACGCCCTCCGCCGCGATCAGGTGGTAGGCGTGCATGATCTCGTCGTCGCTGACCATGTCAAACAGCCCCCCCGACTCCTGCACGGCGGCGCGGGCCAGGTGGGCACTCGCCGGATTCCCGATACGGATCGCGGTCGCCAGCGTCTGCGGCTCGTCCACGATCGCCCCCCGGATAAAGGGCGCGGCCCCCTCGGCCTGAAAGCCCCACATCTGCGGCAGATGGCCGCTTTTCCCGGCTTCCCGGTACTCCCGGAAGCCCATCCAGTACGCGCTGATGTTGCCCGCGTTGCCCACCGGAATCGCCAGCAGGTCCGGCGCGCGGCCCAGCTCGTCCACGACCTCAAAGGCGCCGGTCTTCTGGCCCTGAAGGCGGTAGGGATTGACCGAGTTCACCAGCGCGATGGGATGTTCGTCGCTGATCTGGCGCACCAGCCGCAGCGCCGCGTCGAAGTTGCCGTTCACCGCCACGACCTCCGCCCCGTAGGCCAGCGCCTGCGCCAGCTTGCCCAGCGCGATGTTCCCGTCGGGGATCAGCACGATGCACCGCAGCCCCGCGCGGGCGGCGTAGGCGGCGGCGGCGGCGCTGGTGTTGCCGGTGCTCGCGCAGATCACGGTGTCGGCGCCGTCCTCGACCGCCTTGGCGACCGCCATCACCATGCCGCGGTCCTTGAAGCTGCCGGTGGGGTTCAGGCCCTCGTATTTCAGGTACAGGTCCACGCCCAGCCGCGCGCCCAGCTGGGGGGCGGGAATCAGCGGCGTGTTGCCCTCGTGCAGGCTCAGGGCGGGGGTGCGACCGGTCACAGGCAGGTACTCGCGGTAACGTTCGATCAGTCCGGGCATAGGGGGCCTCCATACCGCGCCCCCCTCAGGGAGTCCGCAGCCAATGTCGGCCCATCCTAGCGGCCCCCGCCCCAGCTTCGCGGCAAAGGTCCAGACCACGGCCCACCTGCCCCGCACAGCAGATGAGGCCCCCAGCGCCGCTTTCTGAAGCGGAGGCTCAGCCAGGGTTTGCGGGACATCCATCCCGTCTTGGGTACCCCTTGAGAAGGTGGGATGACACACACTAGGAGGGGGCGGCCAGTCTCATTGTGCGATCACAACGAAGCAGATGTCGTTGAAACTCAACGTCCTGGAGGGAAAAACATGAGTTGGATCATCCTTATTCTGGTTGGCGCTCTGTGCGGCTGGCTCGCGAGCCTGATTATGAAGACCGACGCCCAGCAGGGCGCGGTAGCGAACATCCTGATCGGTATCGTGGGGGCGTTGCTGGCCCAGTTCCTCTTCGGGAACCTGCTCGGGATCGGCGGGGCGCAGGCGGCAGGCAGCGGCTTCAGCTTCTGGAGCATCATCTGGGGCCTGGTCGGCAGCATCGTGCTGATCGCGATTCTCAAGGCGCTCAAGGTTCTGCGTTAACCTCGCCCCCGCCCCTCAAGGCCGGACTCCCCGTGGGTCCGGCTTTGCTGTGCCGCGCCGCCGACTACACTCCCTGCGCCCGCGCCGCGCTGTGGTATGGTGGAAAGGCTTGCCTGACCCTGCCCGGCGCAGCAGCGGCCCCCCGGGCCACCGCCCCCGGCACAACAGCGGGCCAGGCTCAAGAAGGAGTTACGAACATGTCGAAAGTGTGCGAAGTGTGCGGTAAGGGGCCGATTGTCGTCAACTCGGTGATTCGCCGGGGCAAGGCCCGCGCCAAGGGGGGCGTAGGCCGCAAGGTCACGGGCGTGACCAAGCGGTCGCAGAAGCCCAACCTCCAGCCCCTGACGGTCAGCCGTGCAGGCGTGTCGGTGCGGATGCGGGTCTGCACCAAGTGCCGCAAGAGCCTGATCTGATTCCGCCTTTCCCTGCGGCGCCCCCTGCCTGACCGGAGGGGGCGCCTTCTTTGCTCGTATTCCCTGTTTCAGGGCGTGAGCCAGCCGGAGTCCTGTGTTCGGGTTTCAGGCTTTGCCCTTGCGGTCGCCCACGAAGCTGGCGATCAGCAGCAGCAGGGTTCCCAGTACCACGCACATGTCCGCAATATTGAAGATCGGAAAGTTCCCGGCACTCAGCGCCTGCGTGACTGCGCTGAGCAGCGGCGAATGAAACATGTCGGTGACCCGGCCCTGCGCCAACCCGTCGATGCTGTTGCCGATGGCTCCGGCGGCGATCATGCTCAGGACCACCGTCAGAAAGCGGGTCTGGGGCCGCACGACCAGGTACACCAGCAGGCCCATGCCCACCAGCAGCCGCGCGACCGCCAGCGGCACGGCCGACCCCGCGAACAGGCTCCAGGCCGCCCCGGTGTTGAAGGTGAGCTGCCACTCCAGCAAGCCCGGCAGAAAGGGGAGGGGACTGGCTCCGTAAGTCAGCGTGGCGAGCGCCCAGGCCTTCAGCGCCTGATCGGCGGCGATCAGCAGGGCGGCAATCAGCAGCGGCACCCAGAAGGGAAAGGCACGCTTGCGGTCGAGCAGGGTGGGCACGCCGCGCAGTATATGAAGCGCGTCCGTCCGGCACCGAAAGTGGGGTCCGCTCCTGGCGGCTCCTGCCTGGGCCGTGGCCCGGAGAAATGGCTGGAAGCCGGGTGGGTGCCGGGTCAGGCTGCCAGGGCCAGGAAGGAAGGACCCGGGGGTCACATTGTCCCGGCCTCGCCTGCCGACAATGAGGGGCATGGCGAACGTGGAATCCTTTGACCTCGACCACACCAAAGTGCACGCGCCCTACGTGCGGCTCGCGGGCGTCAAGCGCACCCCGCGCGGCGACGCCATCAGCAAGTACGATCTGCGTCTGCTTCAGCCCAACCAGGGCGCCATTGAACCGGCGGCCTTGCATACGCTGGAGCATCTGCTGGCAGGCTACCTGCGGGACCACCTCGACAGCGTTGTGGACGTGTCTCCGATGGGCTGCCGCACCGGCATCTACCTGGCCGTGATCGGGGAGCCGAACGAACAGGAGGTGCTGCAAGCTTTCGGGGCCTCTCTGCGAGACACGGCCGCCCACGACCGGCCCATCCCCGGTGTCAGCGAGCTGGAATGCGGCAACTACCGCGACCACGATCTCGCGGCGGCCCGCCAGCACGCCCGTGAAGCCCTCGATCAGGGCCTGAAGGTGCAGGAGACAGTCTTGCTGCAACGCTAGTCTCCCGACCTCCCCCCAGACTTGCGCTCCCCAGCCGCCGTACTGGGGATTTTCCATTGGACGCGTCTTTTCCTGGTCCCCACCGGCGCCTCAGGGCTTGGCCAGGGCCGGGGGGTTGACAGCCTGGTTGGAGGCCTGTATCTTTTCTGAGCCTCAAGCGAGGCGAGCAGCATGACAAGCGAAGGACATGCGAGAAACGAGCGCATAGATCACGGCGGCTGTCCCCC